>NZ_JAVRCL010000020.1:0-20414 GCF_034530775.1 Nostoc sp. DedSLP04
TAATTCTATTTGATTCGCGTTCTCTCATATCGCTTTTAGTCTAAACTCCAGTCTATAGGACTCATATTTGATTTTTGAAAAAACTCAGTACACCTTTATTCTTTCTTCCCAGTCCCCAGTCCCCAGTCCCTACGATTAATTCAGAAATCAAATCGGATTGCTATAGTTTGGGAGTTATTGTTGTAGACAATCTCAAAATTGATATTAATAAGCGACAAGTCTATAAAGCAGGTGGGCGGATTCATCAACGGGTGTAGAGTACACCTGGTTTTCTCACAAAGCCAGAGAAAAGAAGAGTCAAAAACTGCCAAAATGTCTTTTATCTATCCTCAAAGAGTTGTTTTGATTATCTGTCTATTATTAAATATTTGTCTTTCCTAAGCTACATGAATCACTCGTTTAGGATTGCTATAGTTATAGTATATTACTAGAACCTTAAATACTAAAAATAGTTATGAAAATTGGAACAAAAGTCAATTTAATTGTAATAATAGCTTTTCTCGGTGGGATTTTAATTAGTGGTACTGCTTTATCGAGCGTTCTTGAACAAAAGGCAGAACAAGAGGTGTCTTCTCAAGCAATAATTGCCATGCAAATTGCAAATTCACTTAGAGAATATACCAATGACCGCGTACAACCATTATTGTTACCGAAAGTAGACACTCAAGAACAATTTATTCCAGAAGTTATTCCAACATTCTCTGTTAGAGAAACTTTTGAAATTTTACGTAAAACCCAAGGATTTAGCAATTTTATCTACAAAGATGCTGCGCCAAACCCCACAAATATGAGGGATATGGCGGACAAATTTGAAGCCGATATTATTAATAAATTTAATCAACAACCAGGGTTAAAAAGTCTATCCGGTTTCCGAAATGTATTTGAAAATAAATTATTTTATACCGCTCGACCTTTTAGAGTTGGCGAACAAAGTTGTCTGCGTTGCCATAGCGTTCCCGAAGTGGCTCCTCAAAGTCAATTAGTAACCTATGGAAAAGAACATGGGTTTGGGTGGAAGTTTAATCAAATTGTTGCCACTCAAATTGTTTATGTTCCGGCTGAGGAAATTTTTAAAACTGCTCAGTGGTCTTTTTATCTAATCTTAGGACTTTTAGGGATTATTTTTACAATCATCGTTATTATTATTAATTTCTTGTTAAAAAAGACAGTGTTACAGCGTCTTAAAAGAATGGCTAATGTGGCAGAAAAAGTGAGTATCGGTGATATGGATGCCAATTTTGGTAAACAAGACAAAGATGAAATAGGAGCGTTGGCGGACGCTTTTAACCGGATGAAGTATAGTTTAGAAATTGCTCTGAGTATGTTAAATAATAATACCAATACTAGATAGATATACTTTTCTGCCGCAAGCTGCTAGCGATAAATGTTCGCTAACTTATTTTAATTTACCAAGCATCCTATGTTCAAACTCTAAAGCCTTCTGCTTATTAGAAATTTTTGCTGCCAACTTGCTTACAAATTCTAGTACGGAAATTTGCGGTTCAGATTTCAAAATCTTTTGAGTTAAAAAATTAGCAATTGGTCCAACTGCATAGGCTAACTCGCGCTCACATTTACTGATAAATCTGGGATCAATGCCTGAAGAATTATCTGACGTGGTTTTAGATGCAACAGTAGATTGTTTTAAAATAGCTATTGCTTGCTGCTCAAAACTTTGTTGCTGTTCTGGTAACAAGTAAAAGGTTAATTGTTCTACTAATTCTTTAGAGTTAGTTACCTTTTTTAAAGTTCTTTTTAAAATGGTAAGCGCAATCGACCCTAATGATAGCTTCAGCAACTGTTCTAATTTAGAATACTGTTCTGAGTTTAGCTTGAAATTTAATTGAGGTTGTGTTTTTTCTAAATAATCAGCAGCAATAGGAGCAGCAACAGAGACGGGATGATTTGGAAATGGCTGGGAAGCAAATTCTAGTTTGGGTAAATTATTAACGTCTTTGGGGAGTAAATTTTCCTGATTTCCCTGTTTGTTTTCCTCGTTTAATGGTACTTCCTTTGCTTGTAAATCTTGAAAAACTATACCAATATTACCAGGTAAAATATCAATGACTGTTTGTGTAGCTAATAGCCAGACATCAAGTTCGACACCTTTTGCTGATAAATGCGTTTGTAATTGAGTAATCCATTTGGCAATTGATAACCCAACTTGCGGATTGGCTGCAATCAGTGTTTCTAGAAGTGTTTGAGAAAATAGTTCTGGCTCCTCTGCTGTGGAAGCACCGATAATTATACATTGTCCATGTTCCGTGCCGCTATGCAAATCTTCTATCCAGTTGTTTAGGGAAGTAGCCTCAGGACAATCCAGAATAATTATTTGTTGAGACTTTGCAGCGCGTCGTAACTCGTGTCTTAGCCAAGAACGACTTAGACGCATTCCATCGCCTAAAACTAACCAGGCTTCTCCATCTTCGATTTCCTCGATGTGCCCCCGTAAGTATAATAAGGAGGTTGGTGTATTTTTGATTGTTCCTAACTGCGAAACGGATTTAGTTGCTGATTCACTACTCCAATGTAGAAAGTTTTGGATTGTTGCTCGTATTTCTGACCAAGATTTGCCTTGCTGAGGAAAAAATTCTACCTCAAAGCCGCCAGCCCCAGCAAATAGCCGACTCAAGTCTATTGTAGTTTTCTTATTTGCAAGTCCATCGATTACCAGCGCCCGTCGCTGTTTGTGAGATTCAACCGTATCAGGTTTGAATCCAAGAATTAATTCTCCTACTCCTTCCACAATTCGTTTGGGTGTTTGCAGTGGATATTCTGGATGGAGTTTACTGTCCCCACGATCGAGCTTTTGCTGATTAATCAGACGCAGTTGCTGATTTAATTTATCAATATATTGCAGCGTCTGGCGATAAACATATTTGTAAAGACCGTCAGCTTCGATGACACCCTGTGAGTCAGCGGCTTCACCTAATAGCCCCTGCATTAAGTAGTAAGTAAATAAACCATGCCCTAGTTCTGGAAATTCCCAGGATTGTTGTCCTCGATCGCATGATAGTAAGGCACAAAATCCTTTACTTTGTGATGCACGTTGTTGTAACACCTTCATGAAGGTTGGGGCACAATTAAATAAATTATCAGAGATGTTTCCGTCTCTAGCACTACCAGCGTTTCCCCTTAATAACTTGAAGTCTCCACTATGACAGGTGTCTAAACAAACTATTTGCTGATTTGCCGCAGTACTCTCCAACATCTGTAATAATTCTTGCAAATCCAAGCCCGTATTCAGCAAGTCATCTTTGCGAGTATCTGCTAAACAAAGTACAGCCTGCTGAGTATTAGGCTCTAACATGCCATGTCCAGAAAAATATAGCAGAAGCGAATCCTCGGATCGAGTTTGCGAAACAATTTGTCGCAGGCTGCGACGAATTGTTTCCAAGGTCGGCGGTTGTGCCGCCAAATCATTATGAATAATTACTTCTTTATTAGGAAACCCCTGTGTAGCTTTTATTAGTGCTTCTTTTAACCCTTGGCAATCCACAGCTGGGTAACGCAAAGAAGGTAAGCCCGAATCTTGGTAATCGTTAACACCTACTAATAAAATCCAGAGCTTGGCTTTTCCTGTTTTTAGTGTATTATCTGAGTAACTAGAACCAACAGCTATTGGAGACATCTTTGCTAGTTTTATCCTAAAATTACTGTTTATAATTAACTTTTTTAAAGTTATACTAAACTCAAAATCTCCGAAAGGCGTTACTTGAAAAAATTACTTTACCTTTCATTTTTTATAGCAAGAATTTTGTAGTCACGTATTGAAACCCGCGTGCTGCTGGTGCGATCGCAAAATCTTGTATTTTTGATGCATAACAGCCTCAGCATTAAATATCAGCATACTGGATATTGACCACTACGGCATAGCCACAGGCATATCTATAAATATTTTATGTGCCTAATAAATCAGGAATTCGGCACATTGATGGTATCTTGAACAACAGCAATCCAGTTCCTGTTTAAGAGAATCTCCACGTAAAATGCGCCGATTCCCAACTGAAGGTCGCGATTCTATCCTAACGTGTACTCAGACAGATTGCCTTTAATCTGAATCTTGTCCAACTCGCTGGGTGCGAAAGCTTGAATAATCGCAAATTGGTTAGACGCAGTGTAGAAACTGCCAAGCACAAATATATCTTTACTACCTCCAACGATCAGTTTATCCTCTAAGAGGATGCTTGAAAAGTTTTTTAGAGGTAAAATATTATGCTAATAGCCTCATATAATGCGGATCATGGCAAGATAAATAAAAGTCTCCGATGTTTCGGGCAATAACTCGCGTATCTCTGATTAATCGCTGATATCCCATCAGCCGACCAAAAGTTTGTTCTGACTTTTCACGGTAAGTCTTCAAACACCGAAAAAGCGTGGCTTTTTCCACAAGATAATTATCAATAGCTCTGAGCTAATGATAATGGTTAACAGAAAAATCGGGGCTTGGAAACCCTCAAAATGACCTTTTCCACATACCGTGAAAAGTCAGAAAGTTTGTTCGACTACCCAACGTTTTCAAGCAAAACAAAGCCTTTGGCTTCTTCTGGTCGCAGAACCACCTGCACAATCCAACGGCAAAAGTTCATCACCCATTACATAAACCAGGACTTTTTAGTTGATAACTTAAGACTTATGCAAGAATGAGTAGTTATTTTATGCGTACTCGTAAAAGTATCAATGAATTATTTACAACTTTTTTACAATTAGATGCTGACAGAATAATTGGTTGGGCAATCGATCCTAAATTACGGCGAAATCTACTTAATTGTCAGGCAAGTCTATCGCAGCCAGAACATTCAGAGAATTTTTGGATATGTTATTGGTATAAATTGTGGCAAATTCAACCAGAAGGTCTGGCAAGAGAACATTTTTCGGCTTATTTACAAGAACCGTGTTATTGGGCGGCTTACAAAATAATTACTAATCTTTCTGCTACTCAATACACAGTATCTGACTGCTTTCAAATGGTCATAACTAGTGTAGATAAAATTTTAAAAGGATTTAAACCCAACATGGGTTTTAATTTGAATAATTATGCGAGTGCAATTTTCAGTAACGAGATTAAGGAAATACTGCGATCGCACAATGAAATTGATATTAGTACTAACTGGCGATTGTTACGGAAACTGACTCAAAAGCGTCTGGTGGAGTCTTTACAAAATGTTGGTCTGAGTGGAGAGACAATACAACGCTACGTATTAGCTTGGAAATGCTACCAAGCACTATATGCTCCACAGCACCCTACAGGTACTCGCCAACTGTCAAAGCCAGATGACTCTACATGGATTGCGATCGCCCAGCTTTACAATTCGGAACACCACACCCAACTTTCCCAACCAGGGATGGAGTGCAACCCGCAAACGATAGAAAAATGGCTGGTTGCTTGTGCCAAAGCAGTACGAGAATATTTTTACCCCAGTATGGCTTCTCTGAATGCGCCTAGAGGGAATGACGATTCTGGAGAGTATCAAGATATATTACCGCAACTGAAGCAGGACTCCTTAATGACGGAAATCATTGCTCAAGAAGAATTGCTTGAGAGACAGTCAATGCAATCTCAAATCAGCAATGTGTTAATTGCAGCGTTGGACAACCTGGATGAGGAGGCACAAAAGATAATAAAACTTTACTATAGCCAGAATTTGACTCAACAGCAGATTGCCCAACAGATGGGAATTAAGCAATATACCATTTCTCGTAAACTCGCCAAAGCAAAAGACTCGTTACTACTCAAGCTGGCAAACTGGAGTAAAGAGTCACTGCATATTTCTCTAAACTCACTCATACTTAACTATATCAACACCGTTTTAGAGGAATGGTTAAAAGCTTACTATAGTCTTTCCTCCTCTAAGTTGGAGTAGTATCAACATGATGTTTAATCCAGGCACAATCAATTTAATAAACTCTACACATTTGTGGTTAGAAATTCCTGAAACCGAGCGAACCAAACTTTGGCAGCAAAATCAAGCGTTTTCGACGAGTAATCGCCGTTGGATGGCATATCTCAACCGCTTGAGCTTGAATGCTTTTCTGCCTTGGCTACGATCGGAACATACTCCCAATGCTGCTGTTTTTCCTAATATTGCTGCTTTGCCCAGCGTTTGGGAAGTAGTCGATGGCGTAGCGATTTCCCTGGAAGAAAAACGGTTGGTATTAATTCCATCTGAAGCAGCAGATTTAAGCGAACTGCGCGTTCCTCAGGAGTGGGTGGATATTCCTACCTGGACAGCAGATTATTATCTAGCGGTACAAGTTAATTTGGAAGAGGGTTGTATACGGATTTGGGGATATACGACCCATACTCTACTGAAAAGTATGGGTAGTTACGATGCGAGCGATCGCGCTTATTGTTTGGATGGAGAGGATTTAATTTCTAACCTCAATATCTTGTGGATGGCAAGTCAATTATGTCCCGAAGAAGCGACCCATGCTGAAGAAACTGTACCACTGCCAGAATTAGCCCTCGCGCAAGCACACAACTTACTTCAACGTCTAGGAAATCCTAAAGTCATTTTACCACGGCTAGCAGTACCATTTTCAATTTGGGGAGCGCTCCTAGAACATGGAGGTTGGAGACAGCGATTGTATGAACAACGCCAGGGACAACAACAACAGTGGTCGATTAATCAATGGTTGCAAACTGGGGTGTCAGATTTTGCACAGAAATTTGGCTGGGCGAGTATTGAGCCACAGTCAAATTTTGCATTAGCTAGGAGTTCACAGCAACCATCAACATTGCCAATTTTAGTGCGGAAAGTCACCATTGCCGGACAACAATACAAATTGCGCGTACAGCCTAAAACTAATATTGAAGATAGAGTATGGCGCATTGAACTGCATAATGCAAGCAAAGGCGAGATGATTCCCAGTGGATTTAAATTGAGACTTTTGACAGAAGATTTACAACCATTTGATGGAAACCAAGTACAAGCAAAAACTGCTGTAGATAGGCTTTACATTGATGTAGCTCTGGGCGATCTTCAAGAAGGATTGGTTTGGGAGATAGAACCGACCCCAGAAAACTTTGAACACGAAATCTTACTTTTTTAACTCACCTTCCGCACCCCAACTGTCACACATCAACAAAAAGCGGACAGAGATAGTACACAGGAACTAAGTTCGATTCAAAATTTAACAGACTTAATGTCACTATGACTACATTGTGATTGGTGCCTGTTAGTCCGGTATGGCTAGAGAAACTCGGCTATGAAAAGCCCCAAGAGGAACAGGTACGCATGGATATAATATACTACGCGCATCTATCGCCGCAAACCAGGAAACCTCCAAGGCGATCTCTCGACAATCATCACACCTCTCCCTAACTGGCGCTGTGGAGTCATATTGCCTCAAGAAGGCGATCGCTGGCTCGTGAGCATTGCTAGTTATCTGGGCGATCGCTACTTAGTAAATTAACGTGAGTTCGACAAGCCCTTTTTTGACCTCTCCCCCAACCCCTCTTAGACACCCAGAGAAGAGCCAAAACCCTAATTTCTCGTTGCTCCTCCCTTTCCCCGTGGGAGAGGGAGGTTGTCCGGGAGAGGTTCATCGAACTCACGTTAAATTAGTCCAATAATCAACACAGTTGGCTTACCTTAGCCGCAAGTTCTGCGGGGTTCATCTGCTCGTAATGTTCAAAAGGTTGATGAATCCAGGGGTTATCAGGTAGATAATCAACATAATAATTGGGTGCTATAACTGAACAAGCTTTATACCAAAGAACGGCGGTGCGAATTTCTTCAATGGGAAAATCAGTATTTTGCTTGAGCCAAGGTATAGTTTGCTGGAGTGTTACCCCAGAATCTACTAAGTCATCCACTAGGAGAATGCGCGAACCTAACTTTTCCGCAGTCATTGTCAAGTGACGGGAGAAAATTAAATTACTTCTTTCTTGCTTACCAGTGCCATTGTAATAAGATGAGGTTGCTAAAATTGCTAGCGGCTGCTGGTATATACGGGAAAGAATATCTCCGACTCTTAGTCCTCCTCTGGCAAGACAGATAATCTGGTTAAATTCCCAACCGGATTCATAAATCTGAATAGCCAGTTGTTCAATTTTTTGGTGATAATCTGACCAAGAAACATAAAGGTCTGGCATAAGTCTAACGGGAGTGGTAGATGGCAGTATTGAAGGCGATTGCAGACTTTTTATTTTAGTATGAGTGCAAAGTTTTATGAATAATTCTGCTGCTGATGGCGATGCCAAACGAGATCCTCTCAGTGAAAAACTCGACTTAAAAACAAAGTTGGCTTACGGTGCAGGAGATTTAGGCCCAGCAATTACTGCAAATATCTCCGTCTTTTTTCTGCTGGTTTTCTTCACGAATGTTGCTGGTATCCCTGCGGGTTTAGCTGGCAGTATTTTGATGATTGGCAAAATCTGGGATGGCATAAACGATCCGTTTGTCGGGTTCCTGACTGATAAAACGAAATCTCGGCGTTGGGGTCGTCGTCTTCCTTGGATGTTTTATGGGGCTATTCCCTTTGGAGTTTTCTTCTTCTTGCAGTGGATTGTACCGCGATTTAGTGCAAATCAGAGTGATAATATTTGGCCATTATTTTGGTATTACGTAGCGATTGGGGTGATATCTCAGGCGTTTTACACAGTTGTGAATTTGCCCTATACGGCGATGACTCCAGAACTGACTCAAGATTACGACGAACGCACCAGCCTTAACAGCTATCGCTTTACATTTTCTATTGGTGGCAGCATTTTATCGTTGATTTTAACGCAAATTGTTTTTTCTCAAATTAGCGATCGCCAACAACAATATCTTGTTTTAGCAGCCATTTGTACGGTAATTTCGATTTTAGGATTATATTGGTGCGTTTTTGGAGTCCGCGATCGCATTTTGGCTTTTGAAGCTAAACGCAGCCAAACCGAGGAACCTGCATCTCTCCCCTTCTTTGAACAGCTACAAATTGTCTTTAGTAACCGACCTTTTTTATTTGTTATTGGTATATATCTTTGCTCTTGGCTAGGCGTACAGGTAACAGCCAGCATTATTCCCTATTTTGTAGTCAATTGTATGGGTCTTAAAGAATCAGACGTGCCCACAGTGATGATTGCAGTCCAAGGAACTGCTTTGGTGATGCTATTTGTCTGGGGAGCGTTGAGTAAAAAAATCGGCAAAAAAGTTGTTTATTTTCTGGGAATGAGTTTGTGGATTATAGCAGCCGCCGGACTATTTTTCTTACAGCCTGGTCAAATAGTTTTGATGTATGTGATGGCTGTGATGGCAGGTATTGGTGTATCAACAGCTTATCTAATTCCCTGGTCAATGATTCCAGATGTGATTGAATTAGATGAACTGCAAACCGGACAACGCAGAGAAGGCATTTTTTATGGCTTCATGGTTTTGCTGCAAAAATTTGGTTTAGCTTTGGGACTATTTTTAGTGGGAAATGCTTTGCAAGTAGCTGGTTTCAAAGAATCTGTAGCCGGAAGTCCATTACCCATCCAACCGGAATCAGCACTGTTTGCTATTCGCGTTGCTGTTGGCCCCATACCGACAGTTTGTTTGATTTTTGGCTTAATTTTAACGTATTTTTACCCAATTACCCGCGAGATGCACGCCCAAATTATGCTGAAACTCAAAGAAAGGCAAGAGAACAGGGGGAGTTAAAGAGCGGGGAAGGGAGTAGGGGGCAGGAGGCAGGGGAAGAATTTTGAATTTTGAATTTTGAATTTTGAATTTTTAACTTTTGACTAATGACTAATACCTATTAACCTTTTCCCCAAACCCAACTCTGAGTTAAAAATGCACAAAACGAGTGATATTAGGCATAATTGTTTCTTGAAGATTTACGCCGCTGAGGTTAGCTCCCCGAATGTCGGCTCCTCTAAGGTTAGTTCCTCTAAGATTCGCTCCTGCCAAATTCGCATCTCTAAGGTTAGTCCAACTCAAATCAGCTTGACTCAAATCAGCTTCACTTAGGTTAGCCCGCAACAAGTATGCACCACTGAGGTGAGCCTTGGTCAGATTAGCTTTGTATAAGTCAGCTTTGTAAAGATAAGCCCCTAAAACATCTGCTTGGTACAAACTCGCTTCACTGAGGTCAGCTGCAATCAAATTAGCTTCAATCAGGTTGGCAAAAGTGAGGTTAGCCCGAATCAACTTCGCTGCACCTAAATCGGCATCTCTCAAGTTAGCGCTTTTTAAGTCAGTGCCAATTAGATTAGCAGATGCGATCGCAGCACCTCTAAGATCCACCCCGCTTAAGTCAGCTCCAATCAAATTGGCATGACTCAAATCTGCCTGCGTAAGTATAGCGCCACTCAAGTTAGCAACACTGAAGTTAGCCGCACTCAGGTTAGCTTCATTCAAGAAGGCTTTATAAAGGTTGGCACTACTGAGGTCAGCACCACTGAGGTTTGCCCGCACAAGTAAAGCATTACCCAAATCAACTCTTCTCAAGTTTACCCCTTGGAGGTTTGCACCTCTGAGGTTATCGCCTTGCAAATTCGCAGCGCTCAGGTCTGGTTCAATCTGGGGATTTTTCTTTCTCCACTCAATCCATTTAACTGCACCTGCTTTGAGTAAAGTTAGATGCTCTCGATTTGCCATTTTCTCTCCTTTACTCCTGACGCCCACCCAGAGAATTTACCCGACCAGCGACACTTTCAATAGCCGTTAATGCTCCCGCTGCTCCTGCTAGGATATCCTGTTCTTGTCCACCTAAGTAAAGCCGTCCAAAACTACCTACAGCTTGAACTTCTAAAATGTTAATCCTCGCTGCTTTTTCCGCTTCATTGGCAGCTAGTGCGGCGTAAGCAGCAGGCTCCACTTCTAATACATACAGCGTTTGACCTGCTAGTAGTAGCTGTCCTCGGCGCGTGCGATTAATCAGTTGGGTTTGATAAGCATCGATGTTGCGGATAATCTGACTAGAAATAACCCGCGGTTTCAGACATTCCTCTCTTCGGACTCCCAGTGCCGCCAAAATAGCTTGACCAGCAGCTCTGGTTTCGCCTTGAGAGCTAGAATGAACTTCCAATAGTCCATATAGTCGTTCCACTACCTGTACTCCCGGACGGACAGAGGCAGATTTCAGGGCGATATCCGTAATTTTATTAATTTCGATACCAGGAGATATTTCAATCCACAGTGATGTATCTCCTGGTAATGGTAAGAAGCCTTGGGCTACTGTTCCCATATATGCTGCATGTTGAGGTTGCAGGCTGTCGAGAAATACGAAACTGCGTAATTCTATGCCCAAGATTTTGCTCTCCAGTGGTGAGGGTAAAAGTTATCTATATGCGAGATATAAGTGCCTAACTTGACAATATAGGGTATAAAAAAGCGCAAAATCTGTTAAACGGATCTACACCCGTATGTCAAATGGCAATTATAGAAGCTAATGCTTATTTAAAAGACCATTGTCGTCTTGGGATAAAATCTACTTTGAACGGACGACATAATTTTTGTTTAACACGGCTGCTTTGTAAACATCTTGACCCTTTTACATTACCCCAGTTTTACCCCAAATATTTCCCCAACATCTCCCAACTGGAATCGCAAGGGATTTAGATACCAATAAATAGACATCTTGCAAAAGTAACAAATGCCAAGATGTTGGGGAAAGGGACTCATGTTAAAGGGTAAGGGAAAACTCCATACCTTTACCCTTTACCCGTAACCCCATTCCCCACAAGTATTTTCACAAACGCCCGTAAGTTCCTTTCTTTATCCTCTCAATCAGGTAAATAAGCAGATACAAAGCCCTTAAAGGCTTTGCTGTGATTTGATATTTTGGCGCGATCGCCAATGTTCGGCAAAAGGGGCGATCGCGATTTTTCTGGTATATCTATCAAGTACTGGGCAAGTCTCCTTCTGGTAAGACATTATCTATGCTGAGTACCCACGGTATGCCTTTGTCAATTGGAGAACTGAGAGTAATTTTAGCTCTATTGGCAAACTGTTTTAAGCGATCGGCAAATTGGGGAACAGTTTTCATGATATTGCGATAACTTTCCATGCTATTACAAATCAGGATCGACGTCAAAACGCCACTATTGATTTGGAAATACCAATGACAACTCGATAACAAAATCCGTGTCATGCGATCGCTTGGAGTTGAGATTCACGCAGCAGTGACAACAACACGCTTTCCTTTGCTCGAAAAACTGCCGATCGAGAGCGTTATATCATGTCCGCTTGATTGCTTATTAAACCCGAAGAACCCCACCCCGCCAAAGCTATGCTTTGTCTCCCCTCCCCGCCTGCGGGGAGGGGTTGGGGGTGGGGTTCTTTTATTATGGGTAATTTGGCGGACATGATATTACTATCGGCGATTTGGAAGACTTTGAGCAATTGGCGGTTGGTCTGATTTACTCATTACCAACTCTCATGGACTAGCGATCGCTCAACGCTTAAAAATTCCTCTCTATCGTCAAGGGATTCCCATTTTTGACCGCTTAGATGGTGGTGAGTTCTGCAAAGTTGGCTATCGAGGTACTATGCAACTTTTATTTGATATTGGCAATCTGTTTTTAGAGCAGGAAACAAAGGTTAAGCATTAATATTATTTATCATGCCAATGTTTCCTTCACTGACACAGACATTTTAAATCATGATGAAAAGGTTTGTAGAGTGGTGTGTTGAGTTTTCCTCTTGGTGGAATATTCGCCAGAGTAGAAAGTCTCTTTTGTTTATCGTTATGCTTACCTTGAGTGCGATCGCGACACTGATTTTGTCGTTTCCTTTGAACGCTCAAATAAATCTGCCGTCAACGCCAAAAGCTGAGTTAAGGGGAGTGTGGTTAACAAATATTGATAGTGATGTGTTATTTGAGCGCGATCGGCTCAAAGGATCTTTGCAACGCCTTGATGAACTCAATTTTAACACCATATATCCGGCGGTTTGGAATTGGGGATATACATTGTATCCTAGCAAAGTTGCCCAAAAAGTTATCGGGCGATCGCTCGATCCCACACCCGGACTCAAAGGGCGAGATATCCTCAAAGAAATTGTCGATGTGGGACATCAAAAAGGCTTAACAGTGATTCCCTGGTTTGAATTTGGCTTTATGGCACCAGCGGATTCTCTATTAGCTAAAAATCGTCCCCAATGGCTCACCAGTCGCAGCGATGGGACTCGGATTGTCAAAGAAGGGATACATAATCGCGTTTGGCTAAATCCCTTTCGCCCAGAAGTACAACAATTTATTCAAGATTTAATCGTTGAAATTGTTAGAAACTACAATATCGATGGTATTCAATTTGATGACCATTTTGGTTTACCATCAGAATTAGGATACGATGCTTATACAGTAGCACTTTACAAAAAAGAACACGGTGGTAAAGCTCCCTCCAAAAACTTCAAAGATCCAGAATGGATACGCTGGAGAGCTAATAAAATCACCGAGTTTATGAAGCGGGTATTTACAGCTATCAAAGCTACTAAAAAAAATTGCCTGGTTTCCGTTGCTCCTAATCCTCAGCGTCTTTCCTACGATTTCTTTTTAGCAGACTGGCAGAAGTGGGAACGGCTAGGAATCGTCGAAGACTTAGTTTTGCAGATATATCGTGATGACTTGAATGTTTTTATCAGCGAATTAGAGTATCCAGAAGTGAAAGCAGCCAAGAGTCATATTCCAGTGAGTGTAGGCATTTTGGCTGGGTTGAAAAACCGATCTATACCAATGCAGCAGATTCAAACACAAGTGCAAAAAGTACGCGATCGCAATTTTGCTGGAGTTTCTTTCTTTTTCTATGAAACCCTCTGGAATATGAGCAAAGAAAAGCCGCAAGACCGTCAAACTGGCTTCCAGAAAATTTTTCCCACACCAACAGCTTACCCGAATTTGCTAGCAGGTTGGAAACCATAAAGTTAACTAATTCGTAATTCGTAATTCGTAATTCGTAATTTTTGAGTTTAATTCCCCTTCTCTACGAGACGCTACGCGAACGTCTATAGCGGTTCTCGCTTGGGTGCAGTACAGTTTTTACCTCACTTCCATTCCTGTCTCCTTTTAGGCTACCGTGTATACACAAGTCGAATCACCCCCCTTGTCAAGGGGGGAAACCGGAAAATCTAGTTCCTTCCCCAATACATACGGGGAGGTTAGGGTGGGGTAATTCGAGGACTAGTAGCGATTCGATAATTTGTGTATACACCATAGCTTGTCAAGGGCGGAAATAAATATCCGGTTCTCCCCCAATGCATCGGGGGAGTTAGAGGGGGTGAGAAGGACTTGTGTATACACCGTAGCTCCTTTTAGGAGAGAGGCTTTGAATCTTACTCCCCAACGCTAGAAGGGAAGGGGCTGTTCTTGTTAGGTCTGTATTCCATGCAATTGGGAACCGCTATATAAACATTTCTGGTGCGCTCGTCTAATCTTACAAGGTCTATTCCTTTATAAACTCTGGTAAGTTGAGCGCACACCCGAATTGCGGATATTGCTTGTTTGGGTGTAGGCTCCACAAACACTATCCTATTCCTAAACGCCCAGCCAGGCCAGGAGTAAGAGGTAGAAGCGTGGTAATCATCAAGAAGAGAGCCAAAAGCCCCAAAGCGGCTCTAGCATCATCGGGTTCAGTGACTTCATTCAAGCTAGGGCGTTCTTGATCCCGTTGCAAAAAGAAAATGACGATCGCCCAGTACATGGCAAGAGTATTACCGAGAGACACTAGCGCTAGTAAAATTAAAGTTGCGATCGTTGCTCGTCCTGCGGTTTTGCGTCCATAAATCGCCTGAATAATTCGCCCACCATCTAGTTGTCCTGCTGGCATCAAATTCAAAGCGTTAATTACTAACCCCAGCCAACCAATCACTACTAGGGGATGAACGCTTACCAAGGATGACTGCAACGCCGAACCAAGGACAACTCGCGCCAAGCTTCCCACCAAAATCGACCCTTGGAAAAACTGATTTGGCAATTGAAATAAACTACCTGGATGAGAAAGCAGCAAGCCTGTCACCAGCATTAACAAAGAGACAATACCACCTACGGCTGGCCCTGCCAAAGCGATATCAAATAATACCTTGCGGTTGGGCAACAGAGACTCAAAGCGGGTAATTGCACCAAAGGAGCCAATTTGCACTGCGGGGAGAAAAAAGGGCCAGCTAAGGCGAATTTGGTGACGCTGGGCAAGTAACCAATGACCAATTTCGTGAGCTAGTAAAATCGAAAAGATTCCCGCGCCTATGGGCAAAGCTTCTTGAAACCGCCCTGGATTGCCAAAAAAATCAAAATTCAGTAGTAATCCCGCAGCTTCTAAACTTGTGGCAATGGTCGCTATCAACAGAACACCTGCAAAAGCTTTTTGCGATAACAACATCGGCCGGGGATCGTTGCGGCTCGGTAGGACAATTACCACAGGTCTACCGTCTGTATTTTCCACTAAAAACAGACGATATTTATCGCCAAGGCGTTGTTGTAAACTTGCAGTTAGACGGTTGTGAGTCTCTTCTGGTTCTCCCCGTAGATTGCCTTTAAAAATGGCTCCATCTTGGTAGGCGATCGTTTCTGTAGCAAAAAATGTATCGATACCGAAAATACCTTTAACTGCATTTAAGTCTTCTTCTGGTATCGGTGGGATCTCCGGTTTCAGTTCTGCTACTTTTGGTTGTGGGGAATTTGCTTCAAGTGAGGAAGCAGCAGCGAGTCTTTCTGTAGCACGTTGCTTGAGGATGGTATCTTGCCCAGCTTGGCGTAACTGTCTGCCCAAATAGACGTACAATCCGGCGGAAGTCACCACTAAGAACAATATACCCGCTATATTAATGTAAATCCCTGCGGCAAACAATCCAAAAAACAGCAGCCAGGGAGTCATCAACACCACCGACTGTAACCAGGCTAAGATTCCCAGTTTACCAAAAGGTCTGGCGCGATAAAAGCCCCAGCCCAAAATGCCTAAAGCTACCAGTAGGATTGCCGCCAGGATAGAAGTTTCTGATAAAGTAAACATCTCCAAACCTTTGCTATTGAGACTAAGCCAGAACAAGTCCGGTATTGCAGATACACTTAATAATGTATAACGCCGCCTGTAATCTGCCCAAATTATCCCGCTTTGCGTGGGCGTAGCCAAACCCAGGCAACGGGTAAAAAAGTTTGTAGTCAGGACTTTAGTCCTAGATTTTTAAGCACGCTTTGTGCTTACTACAAACCCATCAAAATTAATGGGACAGACCACAAAGAGCGATCGCTATATGATGCGATCGCTCTCTCGTCCAATAATTAATTTGCTTAAACTTTATATGAGCGAAGTATTCTTCTAAGTCCAATAAAGAATTTCAGCATTTGGAAAGCGCCTACTAATCTCACTCTCAAAAAAGCTACGCAACGCCTTCATTGTGTCTTTCTCATAAACGTACTTCGTCCCACCAAACTTATTACGCTTGACACTGCGTTTTGCCTCATCCATCTCTAATTTTGATTGCGGATACCAAGTTTGTAACACTTCTTTTGACCCAGGTGTGAACCGATGCGAGATTAACTCAAAGGTAAGGTTACAGTCAAAATCCAGTGCCTCGTTTATCTGCTCAAACAAACGACTATAGTGCATTTGCCAATCGTCTATCGGCATAATTGGCGCAATAACCAAGCCTACTGGATAACCGCCACCGCCACGCTCTTGTGGTAGCGCCAACCGTCGCAATGCATTCAGTCTGGATGCTACGGATGCCGTGCCACCTTCAAACTTACCAGAAATCGGTGCGGCATTAACGCTCATCCGACAGCGAGTATGCCCATTGTGTGGTAAATCGAGTAATCCATCCACAGCATCAAACTTCGATACCCAACGTAGATGTGCATTAGGACGAGTGCCAAAGTAACGGATACATTCAGCAAGACTTCCAGTTAAATGCTCAATACCCAATGGGTCTGTATAACAGCTAACTTCAAAACTTGTGGTTTTCCCCTGTTGTTCGTAGTTAGCTAAATTCTTTAATATCTGCGGTAAGTTAGCAAAAACGCGGATGACAGGTGGCCCCGACAAGCTACCCGCTAGGTAGCAGTATTGACAATGAGCCGGACAACCCTCGGCAAGGTGAAACTGCCAATCCGCAGAAGGTGGGATCGGACTCAGTTTAAAAGAACTGGGTGGTGCAGTAACCACCGCTAAGGTACGCTTGGCGATGTTATAAGTATCCCGCTCAGATTCACCACGCAGTCCCTTCAGGCGGTTCTGTGATAGTTCTTCTATTGGTAAGTTGAGTGACTGCACACGTTTAAGAATCTGCTGCCCCCAATCCTCATCTAGGGCAGCAGGTGTAAACAGTACCCGTTCAGGTATCCACAACTTTGGCGATCTTGTTTGTGTATCTGATACTGAAACTTGGTCTGTAATGGTATTCAGCAATATCTTTCTCCGTTATTTAGTTTGCTGATTTCTGCAATTAATTTTCCAGGACTTGCTTAATTCGTCGCTCTAACAAATCAAGATCCAAACTGCCTTCATCACGGTTAATTCGGCGCACAGTCGAATTAACATTAGCTAAATTAACCAATAAATCTTGAAGAATTTCCTGCTGTTGACGGGCTTGAGTAATTTCGCGTGGTTCTTGTACTAAATCACGCACGATGGTATCTTCAGCGCGAGAGGCGATAATTGGATCGTTTTGCCCTTGAACGTGAACAAAGGTTCGTCGCCCAGGCCCTCGTTCTTCTTCTATTGGTATAACTGCTGTTACTTGGTCAGAACGCACATATTTGCCAAATCCCAAATGAACTAGTTCTGATGAGAGTATTTTCATATAATTGAAGCGTTATTTTTATGTCTTACTTATATTGTAAAATATAGGGAAGTGACTTAAAGCCATAGACCATACGGGTTATACCCAATTCACTGTAGTAGTTTCCTTTCCCAATTGCTGCTTGATATCTCTATTTCAATTACACTATTCCTACCAGCTTTCGGACTTGTTCTGGGGTTTCACTGGCAGGATATTTATCTTGCTCTGATTTAATATCCTTATCTGCGATCGCGTCCACTTAGGCAAATGCCAGAACTGACAACAGCTAAATCAGTTTTAGCGATCGCACTACTATGGCGAACACCATCAGCAGTTGTCCAATCGACTGTCCAGTAATCGCTGCGATCGTGGAATTGATTTAAGGTACCGCTACAACCGTTGCTGTTTTTTCATCCACAGCCTGAAAGATGCCCCAACCTTCAAATGTTACTAAGCTTTGGGCTGAAGGTGTAAACCATTCCGGCTACCCGTGTGCAAACTCGTCCACCTTTGACGCAGGGCGCGAGAAATTGGGTGGTATGTAATTGTGCTTCTGCGATCGCAATTTGGTTAATTAGCTTACGGATGTCATATCATGTCCGCTTGATTGCTTATTAAACCCGAAGAACCCCACCCCACCAAAGCTACGCCTTGTCTCCCCTCCCGAAAAGCGGGGAGGGGTTGGGGGTGGGGTGTAATGACTGTGGTTAGCATAACTAATTATGCGGACATGATATCAGTCATCATTATCTCTATTTACGCATAATTACTCAAGATATTCTCAGTATCAAAGTATATAAAAAACCATAATTGTCGGACAGTAAACCCAAAAAATAGAAAAATAATGACTACCCAAATACAACAAATATCAGAGTCCCGAAAAAAGTTAGCATCTGCTTACCGTGCAGTTTACGCAATTGGAGTTTTGAGTATTTTTCTAAGCATAATATTCTTTGTTGGTGGTAGTCGATTGCCCGATCATCTAATATTGGTTTTTTGTTCTTTATTTATTGGTTTACTCTATTTAGTTCTAGGTTTTTTTGTACAACGTAAATCAAAAATTGCACTAGGTATTGCAGTAGGATTGATGTCGCTAAATGTGTTAACAGGCATTTTCAATATGATTCAAACTGGTAAACCGTTTGGCTTGATTGTTCCTATGATATTTTTAGGTCAGACTATAGGAGGATTTAAAGCTATAGAAGTATTAAAGTCAAAAACTTGAAGTTAATTTTAATTTTGTTAATCAATATCCTCCTACTTAGAAAGTAGTACAATTCCTGCGTGCAAGTTGGTGGAGCATTGCGTGTTCTCAGTTACTAAAGGGACTCCGCTGGTGAGTTTTTACACACTCTTTTAAGGATGGCTACTTTTAAGCCTACCTTCCAGGTTCTTCGTACTCCCCGTTCACACACGCCCACTGTATTTGACAGTGTACCGTTCCTCTCGTACTAGTATGTAGGCTCCAAGAGTTGGGGCACGCAGGATATTAATATAATACAATATACTACATAAAATTGGAAGAGATGAAAAGAGAGATTTTACAGCAGTGCGATCGCGATCATCAGCTCAGAAACGTTTGCTGAAAACCTTATTATTTCGTCAAATTACAAAAGTTTTCAATCTACTGAATGTAAGTTAATCGTTTTATTTCTAAACTAACTAACCTCACTAGGCGTTTCCGTATTCGCCAACAGCGTCACATCATTTGCGAACCAATCTCCCCTTTTCACATCCCGTGAAAAGTCAAGCCGGAACAGGTTGCATTTGGCTCTCTGCCTCCCTGACATTGCGGTTGTACTCCTCAATCAACTGAGCTTCTTTTTCACTAAAGAAAAATGACACAAGCGCAAAGCGTCGTCCTTTTGTAATGTCTGTAACCTCATGGAGTAGCGAACTCGAAAATATTGCTGCACAGCCTGTTTCTGGCTGGTATAAATCTGTCCCGTACTCTGGAAACCTTAGATATCCCCCTTCATATTCCCCTGCATTCAGGTTAATGGTCATAGAAAGGCGACGGTAAGCAGTATTCTCTGTACAATTGTCACGATGTAAACCCAGGTATCCACCATTACTTGCCTCGTAGCCAAAAATACTAAAACCCTCAAATCGAGTAACTTGAAAGTGAAACGCTTTCTGAATTTCAGGGCGAACCCGATTCCGAATGAAATGCTTAAGGCGCTCTAGTGTCTCTCCTTCTTTAAGACAATGGTTTCGTCGAACAGCTTGTTTATAGTCAATACGTTCACTCCATTTTCCGTTCTCTTTAATTAGGTGAGTAGTATCTTGATTTCCTTCAGTTTCCCAAATGTGAATAAGGTGTTTACAAAAATCAACATCTAAAACGTTTGGGATGAAAAGAACTGGTGCCTGCATTGTGATTTTACGGGGGCAGTCTGTAGATTGGGTCATAACTTTACTAATTCTTATTCCAAGAAAAATGTGAGCATTCAGAGTTTAGCGGTTAGCTATCTAAAAGATGAAATGGGTATGCTTTGTATCGACGCTGAGGGGTTGTTGGGCTTAACCTTTTTCGTAAGATATGTTAAGTACTAATGTTGATATGTGGGCGAACCTTGTGTTCGCCCTGAACGAGTGTAAAAGGCCCCCTTACTACAACAAAAAAGTTAGTTTTAATTTCATGTAGATTGAGGCTCAATTAAGGGGAACGGTAGAACCATTCTCATCAGTGTTATAGTACAGAACCTACACCAAGTTTTGCTATCCCTAAGT
>NZ_JAVRCL010000020.1:20514-112139 GCF_034530775.1 Nostoc sp. DedSLP04
TAGCTATCCCTAAATCAGATGTTGCTAAGTTAGCTATCCCTAAATTAGCTATCCCTAAATCAGATGTTGCTAAGTTAGCTATCCCTAAATTAGCTATCCCCAAATCAGATGTTGCTAAGTTAGCTATCCCTAAATTAGCTATCCCCAAATCAGATGTTGCTAAGTTAGCTATCCCAAACTCAGATGTTGCTAAGTTAGCTGTCGCTAAACCACCTATGATGTCATTGCATTCTTTATCATCTAAATCGGTCATCGAGATTTCGGAATCCAGTTTGTAGATATTAATTTCAGCCATTTGGAAATGTTCTCCTAAGTTTTGTCTGCAAACTACAAAATTTCTAATTTTGAGTTGCTAGCGACTAATGCGATTGATATCTCTCTTTTATGCAAAGACTAAGGTTGTATGTAACATTTCTTCACAAAACTGATTTTGCAGACCGATGAATCATGTAACACTAGCCAGTAGGGTGTGTTAGCGACAGCATAACGCACCATCATCAAGGGTTTGTGCGTTACGAACTGTGTTCTAACACACCCTACAATACCTAATTTTGTTCAAAAATCAAATATGATTCCTATAGATATATGCATAAGCTTGGCAGTTTCTAGGACTTAGGCACTTTACACATTAACTATTATGTGAAGAGTTAGCCTGTTAAACTAAAAGTCTTACCCTGCCTCGTTCCCAGGCTGTGCCTAGGAATGCAATCAAGGTGGGCTACTACCTACTTGTTTGATGAGAGGCAGAGCCTGGTAACGAGAGGTAATTCACAGTTGGCTGTCTTTGTCAATGCATAAGTTCTATAGACTTCACCGAACTTTAGAATATGTATAATTTGAACAAATATTGACAAATTATCTCAACAGCATGGTATTTTATTGATAATTGTTCTTGAGTTATTTGCATAAATTTAAAGGGACTAGATGGAACTAGGTGGAATACGTGAATTGTTTGAAGCAGGCGGTGCATGTGGCCTCTGCTCTTCTGCTCAATTTTGGCATTAGCTTTAGCTGCCGAGCGTACAATCTTTTGGTGGAAAATTTATAAACGTCAACAGCGTGTAGCACGAGATGTTTTGAATTTGTACCGTTTAAATAATGTAGTTGGGGCTATAGAAAAACTACGAAAAAATATTGATTTACCCATAGCCCGCATTTTTATTTTTACTTTAGAACTTGAGAACCCGAATCCAGAAGAGTTTCGTTTGGCATTGGAAACTGAAGCCAAAGTTGAGATGTCCTTGCTTAAGCGTTTTAATCATATTTTTGACACAATTGTTGGACTTGCACCTTTACTTGGTCTTCAGGGAACAATATTTGGGTTGATGACAACTTTTGCATCTTTAAATATTGGTAATCTTGGTGCTACCAATAAAGCTGGTTTGACGGCAGGTATTAGTGAAGATTTAATAGCTACTTCATTCGGATTGTTAGTAGGTATTATGACACTCACATTTGCCAGTATTTTTCGAGGCTTATACCAGCGTGAAATAGAACGTATTGAGGAGTATGGCGGACACTTAGAACTAATCTACCTTCGTCGTTTTCAACCAACAGAAAAAGCTTATGAAGTTACCCAAAGAACCGAATATTCCGGCACAAATTAACATTGTGCCATTACTTGATGTAGTTTTCACTCTTTTGACGTTTTTTGTTATCTCGACTTTGTTTTTAACTAATTCCGAAGGGCTGCCAGTAAATTTACCTAAAGCTAGCACTGGACAACAATCACAAACCCCACAGAAAATTACAATTACGATCGATTCACAAGGACAAGTAAGCTTAAATCGCCAACCAACTACTTTTGATGCTTTGACAGAAAAAATACGTACTTTAGTTGGCAGTAATCAAAATGTATTAGTAGTGATTAATGCCGATAAAAAAGCATATATGGGGCTGACGGTAAGTGTAATGGATAAGGTGCGAAAAGTTCCTGGTACAAAGCTGGCGATCGCGACTCAAAGGCAATAAAGCTCTTTGTGTTGCCAAAATCCCAACAGGTAAACTCAAACTGAGAAGAGTTTTTCGAGTTTTCAAATATTTCTTATTTAGTTGCTTGGCTTGAAAAAAGTACAAGTAGGTAACATTGAAAAAATTCAATGCTTACTATTTATGATAATAAGCATTGTCATACTTTAGAACCTACTTATCATCCCGCACAGGCAACGGCATATCCAAAATCTCCATCAACAAATCCAGGCGAGAGGGACGCGTCAGGAGTGGGACGATGTTCGGCAAACTGTAGTAGTCACCCGCGAAAGTGAACGTATCTACAGGTGCTTGCTGCTGCTTCAGTTGGCTCTCCACCCAGTTGTAATGAGTACCTACACGGACAATCACCACATTGGGCATTATCGCCAACTCCCGGCAGTAGTTCTTGTAAACTTCACCGAAGTAAGGAGCCGCATTTTCGCCCTCATCCGTCACCAAAATTATCTGGTCAACTACCTGCTTCTTCTTCCGCATTGCTTCCAATGCACAACCGATGCTAGTACCACCGCCTGCCTTGATGTGCTGGAAGGCACGCTCCCAATCGCTCAACTCCTTGCCCTTTGCTGTAACAGCGTAAGGAATGGTGTTGAAGGCGTAGACAAACAGTTCTGCCTTAGTGATACCAGAAATTAGGGCAGCGAGTTGCAAACCCGTCGCGATCGCATTTTCCATTGAACCAGACTTGTCCACTAGTAAAGCAGTTGGACGAGCGATCGCACCACGCCGCTTTACCTGTTCGTTTGTCACCTTTTCCAGTTGAGCAACCGTGTCTGCGTCAAAATCTCCTACGTCTGCGGCAACCTGTGCTTTGAATGCTGAGACACGCCCACTCTTAGACGCTGCTTCTAGTTTGGAATCAATCAACTTCTTGACTTCTGGATGATCCATTGCACCTCTAGTCTGGAGAGACTTGAGGTTGTTGATCGCTTCTTGTGGAGACATGCTGTTGATTAACGCCACCAAGACAACTGGTGTGAGTTGCTTAATTGCACCAACTGCGATCGTGTATGGAATTTTGAACTCCACAATCAGCCGTGCCTGTTCTGCGGCATTTTCTGCCTTAGCAAGCTGCTTCAGCACATTTGCCAAGGAACCCTCTGGAGGAGTATTGCCAAATAGAATCGCATTTGCCCGCTCATTTGGCTTGATGTGCAGTGAAGCGTATAAGTGCTTCATTGCTTTACGACCTCTGAGCGCAGCGCGATCGAACAGAGCCGGATTGCTCTCCCGTGCTTTTAGGTAACGCCGTACCGCAGTCCGAGCGGAACGAGGCAGTTTATTCTGCTGCTGTTTCATGAAGTCCACCACACGAGCCACTTGATAGGGAGGAAATTCTTGCAGCATCATAAATCCAGCATCTCGGTGTTCAGTCAAATTGCTAGTTAACAAATGAGCAACAAATACCTCCTTGTGGTCGCGGACATCACCATAACGCTGATACCAAACTGCCAAGTGTCCGTAGAAGATGGGATCGAGTTCAACAATTAACTGATGAATTTCTGCGACTTGCTCAAGTTTGCGGTGAGGAGTTGTCAGCAAACTGTTGAGCATTTCCAAACGCAGGTCACGTTCTGCGGTGTTCATTATGAACCTCCTCTAAGAATTTTGGATTTTGGATTTACGATTTTGGATTGCAATCAAAAATCCAAAATCTAAAATCTAAAATTGAAGGAGGCAGATGTTGCACGCGGGGCGATAAAGTCACCGCGCAAGTTGTAGAAGCATTGGATATAACTTATGCAGAGTTATGTAAGCTTCCGCGATCGGGGCGCGGCAACAACTGCCAAGTAAAAGGGACTGGGGATTAGGGATTGGGGACTGGGTAATGAGCGGAAAATTATCGAATTTGCTCTTACTCCCTAAAAGTAGTAGCTGCGTAGGCTGCCATCATATCTGCCGCTATTGCGACAGCACTTTTTGAAAGCAGCGACC
Organism: Nostoc sp. DedSLP04; assembly: GCF_034530775.1. Classification (NCBI taxonomy): domain Bacteria; kingdom Bacillati; phylum Cyanobacteriota; class Cyanophyceae; order Nostocales; family Nostocaceae; genus Nostoc; species Nostoc sp. DedSLP04. The sequence goes on from NZ_JAVRCL010000020.1 coordinate 24,439, forward strand.
AGAACCACAAAGACAAAGGTCATTGTTACCAAGCTTTTCCTGTAGTTCCTTATCGCCATGAACAAGGCGATCGCCACGTTTAACAGCTTTTTCAGATGGGTAGCCACGACGACGTTTGCTCGATGGTTCAAAAGCAGAAATCGTCAAATTCATCGAAATCTTCAGGCTCGATGTTGAAAGAATTAATCTTTTTCATCGTTCTCACCTCCATATTTAAATGAAATAAAATCGCTTCGTGCAAGTCGAAAAAGCTGTTGATTCACACACGGGATTTGAACCCGTAGTTGCTTGATTAAAAGTCAAGTGCCTTACCATTCGGCTAGTATGTAAGCTTTTTCAGTTAGGGCACGAAGTGAAAATTTTAGGTTTTAGAAAGTTGATTTAAAATAAATCGAATTTCTTTCTTGTTACACTGCTTTTTACTAACAGCGTAAATCATTCGACCTGTATATGCCACAGAACGATGAATTATACCTTTGACAGCATCCCTCACATAATGAATGGGTGGCGATGGCAAATCTTCAAAGGTAATTAAATACCAAATTTCGTTTAGCTTCTGGTATTGATGATAATTATCAATGATGACAATATCAGTTTGTTCCTGCTTTTGCTTCTGCTTTCGAGGTATTTTCTCGGCTGCACAAAGAATTCCAGTTTCAGGATGGATATAGAAGCGATCGCGATGGCTTACATCTAGCTGATTTCGATACCCTTGATAAGGCTTGCTATAAAAACCACCATCAATTATTTCTACATGGCGTTCAACGTAGTCCCACACATGATCGATAACATGCCGTCCTGCCATTGTACTGGGATCTAATCGTTGACACAGTTGGCTGTAAACCTCATTCCAAGGCTGTCCGACTTTTGAGCGTAAAAACCGACGCAGGGGGCCGAGATGATCTGAAAGATACTTGGATTTATTTATTGGTTTAATCAGGTAAGAATTCAACAATCCATCCTGAATTGCATCCTGGGTGATTTTGTATAATTGCTTCTTAAAGCCAGTCACCTTTTTGAGGCTAATTCTCCTCCCACCGCGAGGACGCTCAATCACAATCTCGCTCAAACGATGTTCGCTCATATCTCACATTCTTTAAATGCAGTTGTGCTAATTGAGTTGTTATTAAACATGAGTTAGCTAACATCATTGAACTCACCTCCGTATTGAGTAAAGGTTATAGATAAATACGATTTAAATAATTGAAATTCCGCGCAAGTTAGCAAAGCAGTTTTCACGATTGCCTTTACCAGTTTGGCTACGCTCCCATTAGCGGGAGCGGCAGGAATCGAACCTGCATTCCGTTGCCGGAGTGTGTGTAGACTTCACAAGTTAGGGCGCAGAATTGAGTCTTAAATCATTCCGTGCAAGTTCAAAAAGCTTTTTACAGCTACGGCCGCTCTTACCAAATATTGGCAGTGGGCACGCACGCTAAATCTACCAGAGACTTAGAAATCATGCTTCGCTTAGTCCGATCGCTCGAACTTTACTACCTTAGGGCCGTTATGAATGTGTATGTATGCTTCTTCTGTTAGGGCACGGATGACTCTGAAATTTAACCATAGACAGCTTCAGGACGGACGATCAGATCGCCGGACGGCGATCGATTACGTAAGCAGAGAGGCGATCGCTATTTACATCTAGATGTCGAGCAAGGCGCTCCTTCACTGCCAGATCGTTCATCCCTGCTGCAATTCCCAATTGGGTTTTTGGCACATCAACAGAACGTCCTTCAAATCGAATATGAACCATTACAATCACCTCTTGTTTTAATTACGAATTGATATTAGTGGATCTGATCGGGATTGAACCGATACCCTCCCTGTGAGAGTTACACTCACACCTCGTGCGAGTTGAAAAAGCTGTGGTTACACCGCAGGAATCGCACCTGCAACTTATCGTTTTAGAGACGATCGCTCTACTATTGAGCTAGTATGTAAGCTTTTTCTGTCAGGGCACAAGTGACATCTGGGAACTCTACCGTTAGAGCTACAGACCCAAGGAAAGCATTATTGCAATGCTTTTGAGGAGGCTTTTTTTTGCATACTACAAACGTAATACATAATTTGCATAATGTCAAGTGTCGGGATGAATCGGGCAATTGTCTTTGATGTAGTGTCCTTGATGTAGTGTCATCGAAACCATTGCCCGACAGCATCAACCATTTTTCACCATTTGGCACGAGCGCGGCGGAACCAATACCTTCTTTCATAACAGTCTTTTAACTCAACACCACAATCTTGGTTTTTATATCAAGTCCGGTTAATCACTTATGATTACCGCATCTGTGCAAAAATCCCAAAAGCCCCTTTCCCCCTGCTCCCTGCTCCCTGCTCCCTGCCCCCTGCCCCCTGCCTCCTTCACGACTTTGTTTTTAATTAAAAAGTATTGAATACAGTTGACAAATTCTTCTAATTCTAAAATTAAATTAGTAGTACCTCTAAAGTCTCGATCGCTAGCTAATTGTTCTAGTTTGTCAGTTGCTAAGTACATAGCTGTAGCTCCAATGTTGGCACTAGCACCTTTAAGGTGATGAGTTTCTCGTGCTATTTGCCCAAAGTCATCAGCTGCGATCGCTGCTTTAATTATCTCTAAACGGGGTTTAATATCTTCAATGGATATTTGCAATAAATTTAATTCAAATTCTCGATCGTTTCCTGATATCTGATGCAAGTGTTCCCAATCAATTGCTAAGTCAGTGGAAACTGTCTGTTCATACACACCTGCCTCTTGCTGGGAAACGATCGCACCTGTCCAATATTCTAAAGTCTGTGCCAATTTTTCTTTAAATACTGGCTTACTCAAATAGTCGTCCATTCCGGCATTTAGACAAGTTTCTTCGTCTTCTTTCATCACATTAGCTGTCATCGCAATCACTACAGGACGATGACCCAATGCAAAAGCATCCTCTTGCCAACGATGAATTTCTTTTGTGGTTTCCAAACCGTCGAGAATTGGCATTTGGCAATCCATTAAAATCAAATCGTAAGGAATTTTTTCTAAAAGCTGCAAAACTTCCTTTCCATTAGCAACGACATCAGCTTTATAGCCCAAACTCTGGAGTTGCTTTAGTGCTACTTTCTGATTCACCAAATTATCTTCGGCTAAGAGAATTCTTAACTTGGATTTAGTAGAAGGATTAGAGGGACAGGAAGTAAGAATACTTGAAGTTTCTGTACTCGGAATTTCTTCTGTAGCCTCTAGCTTTCTGCCTCTACACCCTTGTTCTGATTCCGGCTGAGTTTCTAAAATGGCATCAAGGAGTCGTGATGGCTTAATGGGTTTGAATAAATAAGTAGCAAATCCGATTTTGAGCGCCTGTTGTACTTCATCCCGTTGATTAGTAGAGGCGAGCAGAATCAAAGGAATCTTAGCAATTGCAGAATTGGCTGGAATTTGTTCTTTTATTGTCATGCTATTTGTTTGGGGTATTTGCATATCAACCAAGGCAACATGATATGATTTTCCCTGCTCGCTAGCTTGCTGAATAACTTTAACGGCCGCAGCAATACTGTCAGCTCGATCTACCTCCATTCCCCAATGAGTAGCTTGATCGGCGATGATTTTATAATTAGTAGTGTTGTTATCCACTACCAATAAGCGGCGATTTTGCAAAAGTCCGCGCTCGCATTTTGGCTCAACAGGCTCAACTTGTTTGGTAAAAAGCAACTCAAACCAAAACTTAGATCCTTTGTCCATCTGACTTTCTACCCCGATCGCTCCTCCCATCAAGGTTACAAGTTGTTTACAGATGGCTAATCCTAAACCTGTACCACCATACTTGCGAGTGGTCGAAGCATCCACTTGGGTAAATGGTGTAAAGAGTTTGCGTTGGTCTTCAGGGCTAATGCCAAGACCTGTATCTGTAATTGCAAAATGGATAGTGGCTGTAGTCAAAGAAAGCGATCGCAATTCGGCTTGTACTAATATTTCGCCAGCGCTGGTAAATTTGATCGCGTTGCTGATTAAGTTCATCAAAATTTGCCGCAGCCTACCAGTATCTCCTTTGAGTTGAGTGGGGACGTTGCGATCGATTATTGCAGCAATTTCTAATCCCTTGTTATGGGCTGAAGGAGCCAATAATTCCACCACGTCTTCTACACAAGTGGATAGATCAAAATCGAGAGTTTCGAGAGCCATCTCTCCAGCCTCAAGTTTGGAAAGATCCAAAATCTCGTTGATTAAACTTAAAAGAGCGTCTCCACTACTCCGAATTATTTCAATAAAATCTCGCTGTTCTTCGTCTAAAGGAGTATCTAACACCAAACTAGTCATCCCCAATACAGCATTCATCGGAGTGCGAATTTCATGACTGATATTTGCCAAAAAGGCACTTTTCGTCTGAGAAGCTAATTCGGCTTGGCGACGGGCAATTTCAAGTTCTTGTCGCTGACGAGTTTCTGCTGCTAATAGTTGGGCTTGGGTTAAAGCAATACCTACTTGGTCGGCTATTTGCCGCAAAAGATCGGTTTCAAAACTAGACCAGTGGTGGGAATCGTCACACTGATGAACTATGAACAAACCGCTAAGTTCTTCTTTAACAAGAATAGGTACAACCAAATTGACTTTGACCCCAAACTGTTGCATTAATTCCAGATGGCTTTGTTCAACTTCCAAAAGATCCAAGTTATCCAGTCCGAAAACCTTGCCTTGACGGTACTGCTGTAAATAGTACTGTTGGAGATATTCTGCTTCAAAGTAGGGGGCGGCGTTGTTTTGCTCTTTGATTGCTGGTAAGCCAGAAACTACTGCTTCAACAACGGTGTTTGCAGTAGTTTCTGGCATCAGCTGATAGATTAAAACTCGGTCAGTCTGGAGAATCTTTTGTACCTCTTCGACAGTGATTTGGAGAATTTCTTCGATGTCCAAAGATTGACGAATCTTCAGGGTGATTTCGGTAAATAGTTGCGATCGCAAATTTTGGCGTTGTATTTCTTCTTCAGCCTGTTTACGTTGGATAAATTGCCCTACTTGCTCGCCGATAGAATTCATCGTTTTTACTAAATCTTCGTCAAGGGGCTGGATTTCACGGTTGAAGCAGGTAATCACACCGAGGATTTTATTACCACTGCGGATCGGAAAACCAAAAGCTGCGTGTAGTCCTACTTGAGCAGCTATTTTGAAGTTAGGGAAATTAATATCTTTAGCGATATCAGCGATCCAAACTGATTCAGAACTAGCCCAAACCCTTCCAGGTAGTCCAATTCCGGGTGCAAAGGTGGTTTGCCGCTTCAGTATTTCAAACTCTTGCATTTCAATGGATGCTTTATGCCAGATATCGAGAAAATGCAGCACATTTGCTTGCTCATCTACCATCCAAATTTCACCCAAATCCCATGCCAAACTCTCACAGATTCCTTGCAATATTTGGCGAGTAGCTTCGCTAATTGTGGCGGACTCTGCTAGAACGCGGGTTGCAGCATATTGTGCTGTCAGATGCTTTTGTGTGCGTTTGGCATCGGTAATGTCAATGCCAGTAGCAACTATGTATTCAACACAGCCCTGATAGTCTTTTAAGATGGTATTCGACCAGGCAATCAGCCGCCGACTACCATCTTTCATTACCCAATAATTTTCATAATTATTGGAAAGTTGACCAGATCGTAACTGGTCAAAAACTGTTTTAACTGCCTCCACCTCTTCAGGAAGTAGTAACAAGTTCCAGCTATACCTACCCCTCACCTCATCAAAGGAGTAACCCGTTATTTGCTCACAGGCTTGATTGAAACGAACGATTTGCCCTTGAGAATCGAGAACTATTACCAAGGCTCCGACTGTATCAAGGACTGCTGAGATAAAGTTGCGTTCTTGATTTAAGGTTTCTTCTGTCCTCTTCCGCTCAATAACCTCACGATAGATCGAGTAGTAGACTACAGCAAGAACGATAAAACTTAGGCAAATAGCGATCGCCAATGTGAAAATTGTGTTCCGAGTCCAAGTCTTTGCTGCTTGTGACTGCTGTCGGATTCGTCCCCTGTCCTCGTTTTCCATCTCAGCGATCGCTTTGCGGATATCATCCATGAGATTTTGTCGATCGTTTTTCAGCAGTACTTGCAACGCTGCCTCTAATCCCTTATTCTGGCGCAAATCGATAGTCTGTTTTAGTTCAGTAAGTTTAGCTGTTATCAGAAATTCAAGCGTTGCAATCTGCTTTTGTTGGTTCGGTTGAGTTGCTGTTAAATTCTTCAGCTTGGCAATTTCTCGATCGACGTTACTAAGTGCTGTTTGATACGATTTTAGATAAAGTTTTTCTCCAGTGAAGATGTAACTACGTTGCCCAATTTCAGCATCCTTTACCTGGGACAGTATTTCCTCTTGGCTGTTAAGTTTTTTATAAGTATTTTTTACGATACTGCGATTAAAATTACTAAATACTCTTGTATTTTGATCGGAAACCACCCCAATCAGAACTAAAATTAGTGACGACAAACCAAAACTTGCTGCAATCTTTTTGAAAAATTGCTTGCGTACCCTCTGTACCTGGTTGCTTTTCTTGCTAACAAGTACCAAACTTGCTAAATTTCGGCGCAATTCCAGTTGCTTTATGACTTGACGACCTAAAGTTCGTAATGCCTCTATTTGTTCTGGATTAAGTTTTCGCGGTACGTAGTCAATTACACACAGGGTTCCGAGGACGTATCCTTCAGGGTTAGTTAAAGGTACACCAGCATAAAACCGAATATTTGGGTCAGATGTCACCAGTGGATTTGTTGCAAACCGTTCGTCATCTTTTGCATCAGGCACTACCAAAACATCAGACTGGAGAATGGCATGGGCACAGAATGCGAAATCTCGGTGCGTTTCTGAGACATCCAAACCGATTTTTGACTTGAACCATTGGCGATTTGTATCAATTAAGCTAATTAAGGCAATAGGAGTCTGACAAATATACGAGGCTAAACGAGTCAGATCGTCAAAGGTGGCTTCCGATGGCGTATCGAGAATCTTATACTGCAAAACTGCATCGATTCTCTGGGCTTCGTTATCAGGTAATGGTGCTTTCATCCTTGAGCCTTATCTACATTCTGGGGAGTGGGGAAATGAGGGGACAAGTGGGATCGGGAAGACAAGGGAGACAAGGGGACAAGGGGACAAGGAGACAAGGGGGAATTATTGAACAAGTCTCTCCCAAGTCTCCCTGCTCTTCCTTGTCTACTTTGTCTCTTCTCCATGCTCCATGCCCAATGCCCCATACCCAATTTGGTCAATAAACTTACCTTAATTAATGACAATAGTTTACTTAAAACCGTTAGCGTAATTTTACTGACTTATATGTTGTTAAATAATCGATCAAATGCTTAAGTCTCTGCTGTATTTTTTGTGGGCTGGTTTATTTGAAATTGGGGGTGGCTACTTAATCTGGTTGTGGTTGCGCGAAGGTAAGCCGGTCTGGTGGGGCATATTGGGGGGAATTGCTTTAGCTTTCTATGGGATTCTTGCAACTTTCCAATCGGCAAATTTTGGCAGAGTCTATGCAGCTTATGGCGGCGTATTTATCGCAATGGCAATGCTTTGGGGTTGGAAGGTAGATGGGGTAACTCCAGACCGCTACGACTTAATTGGAGTATGTTTAGCTTTAGTGAGTGTTTTAATTATCATGTTTGCTCCCAGAAGTTAAGTAAAATTTCTAGATTATTTTGAACTTTTATATAGGACTCATATTTGATTGCGTGAAAAAAACTCAGTACAGCTTTATTCCTTCTTCCCAGTCCCCAGTCCCCAGTCCCTAGTCCCTACGATTAATTCAGAAATCAAATCAGATTGCTATAGTGTTCCCTGTTAAACAACTAATAATCTCACGCAAAATTGCAAAAGTTTTTTCGCAACTAACCTGTTAGAAGCAGGCATCTAGATATCTACGTGTTTATGAGGGAAATATAAAGAGAACTCATGATGCAGCATTTTGCAACTAGATGAGGTATAGTTCTCCCTAACCCTTACGCTACTTGCTTCTCTCTTCTCTAAGATGACGATCGCACGCACGAGTAGGGTATTTCTGTACCTCATATTGGCGTAGCCTCTGTCTTTGACACCCTGTTCGCGATCGCACGAGAAGTTAAAATTTGCTGCATATTTGGGCAAATTATCGGAAAATACTGACAATAATTTACAATACTCGTCACATATCACAATTATTTTGGTTTGTAACAGTAAGTAACTAAAAATTCGTAATTTTGTCCGGCTTGAATAAAATACTATTCTTCTATTCTTTAAAAAAAAAGATGCAATGTAATGATTGCGTGTTTATACGCTAATTTAAGTCTTGGCAACTACAATCAGGTATATATTTTTGTTAACATTTCAAGAAAATTCAAGTTAAGTAACTTTCAAGACAAAAATGTGTCAATAAAAGTAATCAAATGTAGTTAAGGATACAAATTCTTGGTGTTTAGGAAGAAAAAAAAGTGTTGAAGAAAGTTGTGATGATTGGAGCTATCACCCTACTATTTTTAGGAGGGCCGTTGATGGGCAATGCTTTTGCCCAAACCCCAACTGCTGCCCCACCTACTGCTGATACTGGAGACACAGCATTTATGCTGATTTCAGCAGCACTTGTGCTGCTAATGACACCAGGATTGGCGTTTTTCTATGGTGGATTTGTGCGATCGCGCAACATCCTAAACACATTGATGATGAGCTTTGTGTTAATGGCAATCGTCGGAGTTACCTGGATTCTGTGGGGCTATAGTCTTGCCTTTGCGCCAGGTTTACCATTTATCGGTGGATTGCAATGGCTGGGTTTGAATGGTGTCGGATTAGAGATAACCGATTATCTCAAAGGGTCAAACCCGCCAGAAGTCGTTTCTTATGCCGGCACAATACCCCATCAGGCATTCATGATTTACCAAGCCATGTTTGCCATTATCACCCCAGCCTTAATTTCTGGGGCGATCGCAGAGCGGATGAGTTTCCGCGCCTATTCGCTGTTTGTCCTCCTGTGGTCAACCTTTGTTTACGCTCCCCTAGCCCACATGGTATGGGCGAAAGGTGGATTTTTAGGTTTGTACGGTGGATTGGGTGCCCTAGACTTTGCAGGTGGCACAGTAGTTCATATTAGTTCTGGCGTTTCAGCCTTGGTAGCTGCGATCGTCCTTGGCCCTCGGAAAACCCATCCCGATCGTCTTAGCCCGCCCCACAACGTTCCTTTTATTTTGCTGGGTGCTGGCTTGTTGTGGTTTGGTTGGTTCGGTTTCAACGCTGGGAGTGCCCTATCTGCTGCCAGTGGAACTTCTGGTAATGTAATAACAAATTTAGCAACAACAGCCTTTGTTGCTACCAATACAGCGGCGGCGGCGGCGGCTTTAATGTGGCTAATTTTGGAAAGCGTTTTACGAGGTAAACCAACCGCCGTGGGAGCAGCTACAGGAGCTGTTGCTGGTTTGGTGGGTATCACCCCCGCCGCCGGATTTGTCCCTCCGTTATCAGCGATTTTAATTGGTTTTATCACCGCCTTAGTTTGCTTCTACGCGATCAGTTTCAAGCACAAACTAGAAATTGACGATGCTTTAGATACTTATCCCGTGCATGGGGTTGGTGGTACAGTAGGGGCGATTTTGACGGCTATCTTTGCCACGACTCAAGTCAACGGAGGAGGTAAAGATGGAGTACTGCGTGGTAATTTGGGCGAATTGGGAGTTGAACTAGTAGCAATTGTCGTTGCCTATGTAATCGCAGGTGTTGGTACATGGATTATTCTCAAAGTTATCGATGCTACAGTCGGGCTGCGAGTCAAAGAGGAAGCTGAATTGCAAGGTATGGATATCAACGAACACGGCGAAGAAGGTTACAACTCCGAGTTTGGCGATCGTCCTACTCAATAGAGAGTGCTGAGTTAGAAGTTGGGAGTTAGGGGTTAGGAGTTTAGAGTTTGGAGGAAAGAACTTTCTGTTTGCTTCCCCAATCCCCAATCCCCAATCCCCAATCCCCAATTTAAGATTGTGTAATTTGCGATCGCTAGCGTTAAAATTTGATTCAAATAATTGGTAAATTTCGCTAGTCGTGTCTACATCTCTTAAAACCTTTCCTATCTGGGCATTTTTCTCGCTGTTAACCAACGGCATCCTAATGTTGGCGGTCATTCTGCTCATTTGGCAACAGCAGAGATTGGCCGCTTTTTTTGGGATAATCGCATCCCCACAGCCAATCAACCTGAATAATTCACCGCAAATTGCTACACCTGATTTAGGTCGCCGTCACCAACTCACTTATCAAGAGTGGATAGATATCCTCAACCAAGAAGCCAAGGTCGCTGCTGACCAACATCCTCCGCATTTAACCATCCTGGCGGGAGATTCTCTGAGTTTGTGGTTTCCCCCTGAGTTATTACCCGAAGGTAAAAATTGGCTCAATCAAGGAATTTCTGGCGAAACCAGCAATGGACTCTTAAAAAGATTAAAAATATTTGACCGCACCCAGCCAGAGGTGATTTTTGTAATGATTGGCATTAATGACTTAATTCGGGGCATGAGCAATGCAGAAATTTTAGATAATCAGCAGCAAATTATCAATTATTTACGAAAGACTCATCCCACAGCGCAAATCGTTGTCCAATCGATTTTGCCACATGGGGCAGAAGAAGCAACTTGGAAAGGACGAGATAAACTATTGGCTGTTGCCAACAGTCGCATTCGGGAGTTGAATCAGCAAATACAAAGCATATCTACCAAAAAAGGTGTCAAATACCTCGATTTACATCCCCTGTTTACCAACAAGCAAGGAAATCTCCGCCGCGAATTTACTACTGATGGCTTACACTTAAGTCCTGAAGGCTATATGGTTTGGCGTTCTGCATTGCAGATTTATAGCGAGATTGAATTAAAACCCCAGCGTCAACGTCCTGCGAGAGAAAAAGGCTAAAGCCCAAAAAGAAGTAATATCTTTGAAGACAACTCTGTATCAATCGCGTCTAGGCGCGAGAAAATAAGAAATAGTGAGTTTAAGTAGACAAATCTAATGGATACAAAAGCTTTTAAGCGCAACCTCCAACATTCAGAAAATTACAATCGCAAGGGCTTTGGTCATCAAGCAGAAGTTGCCACGCAGTTGCAATCTGAGTATCAGAGTAACTTGATTCAGGAAATTCGCGATCGCAATTACACTCTGCAACGGGGTGATGTAACAATCCGACTAGCACAAGCCTTTGGCTTTTGCTGGGGTGTAGAACGTGCTGTGGCCATGGCCTATGAAACTCGTCAGCATTTCCCCACAGAACACATCTGGATTACTAACGAGATTATCCACAACCCTTCTGTAAATAAGCGGATGCAGGAGATGGAAGTAGAATTCATCCCCATTCAAGAAAAGAATAAAGACTTTTCTGTTGTTGGAATTGGTGATGTGGTCATATTACCCGCTTTTGGGGCTAGCGTTCAAGAAATGCAGATACTTCACGATAAAGGCTGCAAAATTGTTGATACAACTTGTCCTTGGGTATCTAAAGTTTGGAATACAGTAGAAAAACACAAAAAAATCGATTATACATCAATAATTCACGGTAAATATAAGCACGAAGAAACAGTTGCAACTAGTTCCTTCGCTGGCAAGTATTTAATTGTGTTAAATTTGCAAGAAGCAGAATATGTTGCTGACTATATTATCAATGGTGGCAACCGTGAAGAATTTCTGACAAAATTTGCTAAAGCTTGTTCGGCAGGATTTGACCCCGATCGCGATTTAGAAAGAGTTGGCATTGCTAACCAAACTACCATGCTTAAAGGCGAAACTGAGCAAATCGGCAAGCTTTTTGAGCGGACTATGTTACAGAAGTATGGCCCCACTGAGTTAAATCAGCATTTCCAAAGCTTCAACACCATTTGTGATGCCACTCAAGAACGGCAAGATGCCATGTTGGAATTAGTGGAACATAATTTAGATTTGATGGTAGTAATTGGTGGGTTTAATTCCTCGAATACTACTCAGTTGCAACAAATTGCCTTTGAGCGAGGAATTCCTTCTTACCATATTGATACTGTTGAACGCCTTAAATCAGTATCTTCTATTGAACATCGGCAATTAAATGGGCAGTTAATAACTACAGATAACTGGTTGCCTGATGGGGAAATTGTTGTAGGCATTACTTCTGGTGCTTCTACGCCTGATAAGGTAGTAGAAGATGTAATTGAGAAGATTTTTAGATTAAAAGCAACGGCAGCACTAGTTTAAAAGTTCTCAGAGGGACTTTCAAATAAAAACATCCAACTACTTATGAGGTGGGCAGCATTCGACTGAACAAAGCCAAAGTCTTGCCCGCCTTACAAAAGTATTTTTGCTGTATTATGCAGACTGCAATAATCCCGAATTCTTACTTTTGAATTCCTCTTTAATTGTTTGCAATTGCCAAGATAATGAGTGAGGTACAAGAACTGCATCCTTAACCTCTCTTTGCAAGCGAGGAAAGGACTATAATGTACCTTCACTACGATGAGGAAATACTATATTTATTCACACATCACGCGTTTTGAAAAAATTATAGATAGCAAGGCCAATAGCTAAAAGCAACACTGCATGAATGAGATTTCCGGCAATATGAAGTGCTAGTCCTAATGCCCAAAAAGCAACCAGTATAACAACAATACCCCAAAGTATACTCAACATATTATTTGTTCTGAATTAAATCAGTTTTAATTTGTTCAAATATTTTACTCCCTAGCTTCACTTTTCTCTATTTGCCTGAAGAAAGATTATTTTGAGTGATGGCGCACAGTTATTGGCTATGCTTAATCTTTCGTTACTATTTAATTAGATAAAGGTAGCGGTTTTGAACTGTTAGTTAGCTGCCCCCATCACTATCTCAAGCAACAGGATTGCTTTATAGTCGGAGTCTGTGCGAGTTGCGCCATAATTGCCACTAATCAACCGCAACCGTCGTGCGATCGCCTGCAAGCTAGCAATTATTGAGTCACGTCCCAAAACGGCAACAAACCAGGGAATACCAGCAGCAGGCATCCAAAATTGACAGTAACTTTTGTAGGCATTTTCAATTAACTAATCTGTGGTTTTAATTTCCCCGTTTCCAACAAGCGGCAAGTTTTCTTTAACTAGCTATTTTGGTGATTCTGGCATGACTTTAGAGATTTGCAAGAATTAACGCTTCTAGCCATTGGGATAATAAATATCTCTACCGAAAGAACTATAAAAATTTCATCACGATTTCATTATTGGATGAAATCTTTAAAGGATAAATTCAGTTGCATGTCTTTCTTCAGCTAGAGATAAATTTTATAATATTTTTTATATTGATTTATGCAAGACTCATATTGAATTTTTGCAAAGCTAGTACATAATAAGTACAAAGTCTGTTGAATATGTCTAGTCAAACCGATGTACAAGTACAAAGAATTAGAGCTATTGGCTTAACAGTGACAAACTGCGTAGGCGTAGCCCGTCGTAGACATCGCTCTTTGGATTTCTATACACAAGCACTTGCTTTTGAACTAGTTTCTGACATGACTGTTGAAGGACAGGATTACAGCGACTTAGAAGGTGTGACTGGGGCAAAAATTCGCATTGTCACTTTGCGATTAGGTGATGAATTTATCGAGTTGATGGAGTATCTTAATATTCAGGGTAAATCCATCCCCAGCGATTCACAAAGTAATGATTTGTGGTTTCAACATCTGGCGATTGTAGTGAGTGATATGGATCGTGCTTATGCTCACTTGCGTTCATTTCCCATTGAACCAATTTCAGTTGCTCCCCAGACAATACCACCTGAGAATAAAGCATCTGGTAGTGTCCGCGCTTTTAAGTTTAAAGACCCTGATGGTCATAATTTAGAGTTAATTTGGTTTCCGCCTGATAAAGGACAAGATAAGTGGCATCAAAACAGCCATCGCTTGTTTTTGGGAATCGATCATAGTGCAATTGCAATTTCCAATACCGAGCAGAGTCTACACTTTTATCGCGACCTTTTGGGAATGCAAATTGATAGTCGCAGTCTCAACTGGGGTGCAACCCAATCTCGCTTGGATAATTTACCAGGAGCCGAAGTCAAAATTACAGCACTACGACCTGTTCAAGATGGTATGGGAATTGAACTGTTAGACTATATTGTGCCTGAAAAAGGCCGCCCAATGCCGAGTAACTGGAAAAGTTGCGATATTGCACATATCCAAATTGAATTAGTTGTAAATAATCTTGAGCAGTTAGTGGATAAGCTACGGCGTAACGGGGTTGAATTTGTATCGTCGCGGATTGTACAGTTTGCAGATAGTACAAGTCCTTATCGGCAAGGTTGTTTAGTTAAAGATCCTGACGGACACGCAATCTTGCTAATTGCGGAATCTTGATGTGGGAAGCGGTAGGTCGTTGATTGGCTATAATGCTTGTAGTGAGTAGGACATAAATAAAAATGTCAGAAAAAACTTTCGATATTGCTTACTTATCTGATAATTTACTTGAGTTATTATCAGATATCCAAAATAATGTTGAAATTACGCTAACTCGTCAAGGGGTTCCTTGGGCAAAGGTTTTACCTCTGTCTCAAGCAGAGTCTATAGTTGAAAAAGCAAGTTTAAATCATGGCTCGATGGTGATGATTAGTGAAGATATCTTAGAACCCAGAGTTGCAGGTTTTTGGCAAGGACAGGTTAAGATTTCTGATAATTTTGATGAAACTTCCGAAGAGGTGATTGCTGCTTTTTATGGGGAAGATTAATGAGTTTTCTGCTAGATACTCATATCCTGCTATGGTTTTTAGAAAATGATTCTAAGTTGTCAAATCAGGTACGAGAGATAATTACTAATCCTGAAAATTTAATTTTTGTCAGTGCTATTAGTGCTTGGGAAATTTCGATTAAACAGTCTTTAGGAAAGTTAATAGCTCCTAGTAATTTAGAGGAGGCTTTGCACTTTAGTCGATTAGAAGTTTTAGCGATTACGTTGGCACATGGAATAAAGGTTGCTGATTTGCCAATGTATCATAAAGATCCTTTTGACCGGATGTTAATTGCTCAGGCTTTGGTAGAAGGTCTAACGATAATTACTGTAGATCAAAAGTTTAAATTTTATGATGTGGCGTTGTTAATAACTGAATCATAAATATGATGATTCACCTTCCAAAAATCAAAGTATCCAGCGAATAAGCACCAGGGCCTAAAACCGCGATCGCAATTAGCATAACGCAATACATAAAAGCCTTTTCCCAACTTGGGGGTTCACCTTGTCCTAAAGCACCTTGATATTGTTCTTGAGGAATTAAGTATGGATCTTGAGCTACAAAAGGCTTACTTCCAGAGATGTGCAAATATATCGCAAAAATCATTGAGCAAAGAATGGGCAAAGTTGCTAAGAGTGTGAGGAATCCAATAATCAGAAAAATTCCGCCACCTAACATTGATGCAGCTGATAAAAAGCAAAGAAAGACAGGCATTTTTAGAGACTCAGCCCACCGTCGAAGATGCGTTATTTTGGGATAGCCGTGTAATATAAACAACCAGCCAAGGCTAACTCTGAGAAGTAAAAGTGCCAATCCTGGGAATCCGTCAGGATACACCGGAGAAAGTGAACTTAACAAGTGTGGACTTAGCTGTGGGAAATTAAATGCAGCTAGGAAAAAAGCGAGTTCCTTCGGAATAGCTTTGCTTAACGCTACACCCAACCCAAATTGATAAATCATAATTGTACACCACGGGTATTTAGGTCAATAACATATAACGAATGACCGGCTGTGATAAATAAGCGTTTACGAAGTGTCCCTGAAAGGGAATCGCCTTCTTTACCACCGAAAGTCAGGTTAGCTGATGTCTCCGGTACAAAAATTTTTCCTAAGCGAGTTCCATCGGGGGCGTATATCTGCACGCTATCTTGAGAGGTAGTAAAAACATTGCCATATTCGTCAACCCGCAGTCCATCCGGTTGTCCTGGCTCAATGACTGCAAATACACGCCCATTCTTTACATAGCGCTTGCCTACAACCTCATAGACGCGAATATGATGAGGCCCCCCAGGAATATTAAACGCGGCTGTATCTGAAACATATAAAAGGCTTTCGTCTGGACTGAAAGCCAACCCATTAGGGCGCACCATGTCTGTTACTACAGGATAAATCTCAGCAGTTACCGGGTCAAAGCGATATACGTAACTTCCAGGTTGTTCCTGTTCGCCGCCGTAACCTTGGTTTGGCTCGGTAATCCCATAAGGCGGATCGGTGAACCAAATTGTGCCGTCGCTTTTGACTACCAAATCATTTGGACTGTTCAGGCGTTTGTTTTGGTAGCGATCGACTAAAACCTTCCATTCACCGTCTTGTTCGCATCGGATAATAGCACGCAAACCAGAGGAACACGCAACCAGACGACCTTCCAAGTCTCGATAATTACCGCTTTGGTAATCAGATGGATCTCGTAAGACAGTCACATTGTCAGTGGGACTCCACCGCAACAGGCGATTGCCGTGAGCATCACTCCATACAACACTGTCATCTTCATGGAAGTATACAGGCCCCTCGCTATGGACTGCACCGTTGGCAAGCTTTTGAAGTGAGGCTCCTGGGCGTACAATAGCACGCAGGCGATCGTCATAAATCTCAATGGCTTCAGGCATAGAAATCTTCTGTTATTTAACTTGGCTACTGACGATAAATAGCAGGTCTAAATTAATACTAAAATACTGTAAATGTATATTTAATATCGTGTAACAAAATGAATGTAAAATTTCTAGCTATTTTCATCACTTACTAAATACAAAATTGAAGTTAGTTATTACAAAATCAATTCTATTTTCTTACTCTCAAATAACATTGCACCATAGATATAGATCGCACCAAAACAGACTATTTTTGTTAACAGCAAAAGTATTTGTATTAAAAACTAAATATTTTTTCAGACAATCAAATTGCTGGTTTAACAAAAAATGTCAAGTTAAATTTATTTGTTAATTTTCTCAAGAGATTATATGGTTAATTCACATAATATAAAGAAAAAATGAAATTAAAATGAAATATTAACCTGTCTTTAGACATAAATAAATATTAACCCATTAGAAAGAAGCAAGATTGTAGTTAAAGCTTTAGTCTAAGCATAAGAATCTGTCTTTAGAGCTATTTAAATTTTGATAAAACTTATAAATTAACTTAAAATATTGCCAAATTACTTTGTAGCATCAAAAAAATTAAATCGTAATTAATATAAAATTACTAATTATCAATTATGACTAGTATCACAGAACATTACGACATCATTATTATCGGTACAGGAGCCGGTGGAGGTACATTAGCCCACCGCCTTGCACCCACAGGTAAAAAAATTCTAGTACTGGAAAGAGGCGACTTTTTACCGAGAGAGAAGGCTAACTGGAATCCAGAGGAAGTCTATCAAAAACATCGTTACCATACACATGAAGAATGGTATGACAAAGAAGGTAAAGCCTTTCAACCTCAGACAGGCTACTGGGTTGGTGGCAATACCAAACTCTACGGTGCAGCCCTAATTCGATTCCGGGAGCGAGATTTTGAAAGGGTAATTCATAAAGGAGGAATTTCTCCAGAATGGCCTTTGAAGTATCAAGACTTTGAGCCATACTACACCCAAGCAGAAAAGCTGTATGACGTGCATGGACAGGAAGGAGAAGACCCCACCGAACCACCTCGCAGCGAACCATATCCCTATCCGCCAGTGAGTCATGAGCCAGATATGCAGTCCCTTGCTGATGGCATTCGGGAACTAGGTTATTACCCATTTCATTTACCACTAGGATTAAAGCTCAATGAAAGCGATCGCACCAAGAGTCCCTGCATTCGCTGCGATACTTTTGACGGATACCCTTGTCTCGTACACGCAAAAGCCGATGCCGATGTCAACGCCATTCGTCCGGCTCGTGAAAAATATGCCAATGTTACTCTTTTAACTAATACTAAAGTCTTGCGGCTGCATACCAGTGAGTCGGGACGAGAAGTGACGAAGGTAGAAACTGAAATTGCAGGAGAGCAACATTGGTTCACAAGCGATATTGTGGTTGTTGCCTGTGGTTCTGTCAACTCAGCGGCTTTGCTGTTACGCTCTGCTAATGACAAACATCCCAACGGATTAGCAAATAGTTCCGATCAAGTGGGGCGGAATTTCATGAAACAGTTGGAAACAGCGATCGTTTCCATACATCTAGAGGTGAATCACGCCAACTTTCAAAAAACGATCGCTGTCAATGATTTTTACTGGGGAGAGCCGGATTTCCCTTATCCGATGGGCATGGTGCAGAATACAGGTAATGTCCTAGCTGATATGATTCCCGGAGAAGCACCGCCACTGATGGCTCCATTTGTCAAGCTGATTCCTCATTTTGAGCGTCATTTGCTGGCCGAGCGATCGGTTGGCTGGTGGTTGCAAACAGAGGATTTACCAGACCCGAATAATCGGATTCGGGTGGTAGGCGACAAGATTCATGTTGACTATACATTGAATAATATTGAAGCAAGCGATCGCTTAATTCACCGATGGACATCTGTACTCAAGTCAATCCCTGGTTCTGCTAAACACGTCTTGCCATTTAGCATTTATCCCCGCACTCATATACCAGAACAAGCAGTTGCTCATCAATGCGGTAGTTGTCGATTTGGCACAGATCCTAAAACCTCAGTACTGGATCTCAATTGCCGTACTCATGATGTCGAGAATCTTTATGTTGTAGATAGTAGTTTCTTTCCGTCAAATTCGGGAGTTAACCCCACGCTCACGATTATGGCAAATGCTTTGCGCGTTGGCGATCTGCTTACAGCAACGCTTCCCTAACGCATAGCTGAACGATTGTAGGACTTACGCACTGAAGCCTGAAACCTAGATCCCCCCTAGCCCCCCTTAAAAAGGGGGGAACTTCTAAAGCCCCCTTTTTAAGGGGGTTGGGGGATCTGAGTGCGTAAGTCCTGGATTGAAGTAGAAAGCTAGTACACCTGAGCAAGAACTAGTTTCATGCTGATTATAGTTTCAAGGAGAAACAGATTATGAACGAAGAACACTCTACTTCTAACCAAGAACATGAAAATCAAACGCCCCCAAATACTCATCCTATTGCAACAGGATTGGGAGCAGCTGGAGGCGGAATTGCCGGAGCCGCACTAGGCCGCTCAATTGGTGGTAAGGTTGGTGCTGCAATTGGTGGCGTTGCAGGTGCGATCGCACTTGGAGTTGCAGCCAATGAACTGGCAGGATACACCGAGCAATTCATTGAAGAACTCCAGCCGACAGTAAGCTTAGGATTAGGAGCCGATCGCAAACCAATTGAATTACCTAGTCACTATAGTTGGGAAGAACTACAAGCACTATCAAAACCTCAAGGGGAAAAAATCTAGAACCGCAAAGTTTGCTAGAGAATGAGTTCGACAAGCCCTTTTTTGACCTCTCCCCCAACCCCTCTTGGACACCCAGAGGAAAGCCAAAACCCTAATTATCTCGTTGCTCCTCCCTTTCCCCGTGGGAGAGGTTCATCGAACTCACGTTCAATTACATCGAGGATAACGATTAAACAACCACAAAATTATTGTTCGTTAGTGACAACCCAGGAGATAATCCGGCAAATTGTACCTGAGTAAATGCGCCTGCACTACCATCAGAGTCAAAGAACAATGCACCTGTAGTGGAGTTATAAATAAATCGCTGGCTACTAGTAGTTGCGGATTCTCCAAGTGTAAACTGACTTGCTTTAAGTACACCTGCTGATAAACCGCCACCAAAACCAGCAGCCGACACCTGAATTATTTCATTCGGTTCATTAACGGCACCGAAATCACGTATCAAATCGAGACCTTCATCGAAACTATTGAAAACAAAGGTATCAGTACCACCTTCTCCAAAGAGGCGATCGTTACCCTTGCCACCGATGAGGATACCATCGCCACTGCCACCTGTGAGAGTATCATCACCATTACCACCTATGACGGTGTTATTACCAGTCGCACCAGAGGCGATCAGGGAATCATTACCATCGCCCCCATCTAATATGTTGGCATTTGAACTGCTGACATCTAATGTATCGTTACCAACACCACCGTTGAGGGTGTTATTACCTGAGGTATAAGAGGCGATCAGGGAATCATTACCGTCGCCCCCATCTAATAGATTATTGCCTGTTGAACTGCTAACATTTAATGTATCGTCACCAACACCACCGTTGAGAGTGTTATTGCCAGATACGCTACCCTGAACGTAATTTCCGAATTCATCTTGAATGTAACTCAAGACCTTTAAAGAATCGTTACCATCGCCTCCATTGAGGAGGTGATCCCCTGTTGAAAGACTAATATCTAAGAAATCTTCACCAGCGCCGCCATCTATTGTATCGTTACCATTGCCTGAGCGGAGCGTATCATTACCAGTGCTTCCGACTAGATAATCATCGTAGTTTGTACCTGTGATATTTAATTGTTCGATATTCTTGTAACTAAACACTGTTGTGTCCGGCGTTGTTGAAATTACTACAGTGTTATTAGTAGGGTTGAAAGTCGAAGTAATTCCGGTGGTAGCACTGCTATAACTCAAAGACAAAAAGTCGTTACCTGTTCCCCCGTCTACTGTTTGAGTTACTAACGTCGATAGGGAGCCGAAATTAAAGGAATCATCGCCATTGCCACCATTGAGGATATTATTGCCAGTGCCACCATCGAGAGTATCATTGCCATCGCCCCCATTGAGAGTATCATTGCCATCACCACCCCTCAAAATGTCATTGCCACTTAAGCCTTCAATAATGTCATCACCCCCTTGACCATTAATGACATCATTGGAATTGTCAAATCCACTAACATTGTTGTCTAGGTCGTTTAGGAAGGTGACTGTATTTTTTTTAAAGACAGTGTTTTGGGTGAAGTTGGCATCGAAGACATCAAAGCTGTCAGCGATCGCAGTTTGCCCAGAAAACAGAATATTGCCCAAATCTACAGTCGCTCCAGTAGATTTGGTGAGGTTATCCAAGTTTTCCAGAGCAAAGTTTTCCAGGATGAATCTGGTATCACCATACCCTTGAAAGCTGATTTCTAAACTTGTGCCATTCTGGGTAAGAAGCAAATTTTTGGCAGTGAAACCACTATTGTCCTGGAATATCAAAGTATCGACTTCGGCAATGACTGCTGCTGTCGGGTTTATTCCTTCACCTACTCCAGTAAAATCGGCGATTATATAAGTGCCAGTATTAATCGGGTCTGTGCTTCTTACGCCATTCGTGTTGTCTCCGATTAAGCCTTTGTAAATAAATTTATCCTTACCACCGCCGCCTGTGAGGCTATCTTTACCACCACCGCCTGTAAGGCTATCATCGCCATTACCACCGTTGAGGGTGTTATTACCAGTGGCACCAGAGGCTGTTAGAGTATCATTGCCATCGCCCCCAGAAAGCAGGTTCTTGCCAGATGACCGAGAACTGAAGTAGGAGTCCAAATATTGGTAAATATAGCCAGAAATGTCTAGAAAATCATTGCCATCGGCTCCAAAAAGCAGGTTATCGCCTGACGATCCACTAGCGCTCAAGGTATCATCACCAGCACCACCTTTGAGGGTGTTATCGCCTTCTGAGCCAGAGATAGACGCTGAATACTCCCCACTGCTTCCACTCCCAGAGATGGAGAGAGAATCATTGCCGTCGCCTCCATCTAAGAGGTTATCGCCAAATGAACCGCTAGCATTTAAAGTATCATCACCAGCACCACCGTTGAGGGTATTATTGCCTAAAGAGCGATCGTCGTAGTCTGGTGCGTAGGAATAGTACTTGTAGCTGCCAGAGGCGAAGAGAAAATCATTGCCATCGCCACCATTAAACAGATTATTGCTTGAGGGAGAGTCAGCATACAGAGTATCGTCACCAACACCACCGTTGAGGGTATTATTGCCTGCACCACCCCTCAAAATATCATTGCCACTTAAGCCTTGAATAATGTCATCACCCCCTTGACCATTGATGACATCATTTGAATTGTCAAATCCACTAACATTGTTGTCTAGGTCGTTTAGGAAGGTGACTGTATTTTTTTTAAAGACAGTGCTTTGAGTGGAGTTAGCATCGAAGACATCAAAGCTGTCGGTGATGGTAGTTTGCCCATAAAACAGAATATTGCCCAAATCTACAGTGGCTCCAGTAGATTTGCTGAGGTTATCAAGGTTGGACAGGGCAAAATTTTCCAGGATAAATCCGGTATTACCAAACCCTTGAAAGTTGATTGACAAACTTGTGCCATTCTGGGTGAGGAGCAAGTTTTGAGCAGTGAAGCCACTGTAGTTCTGGAAACTTAGGATATCTACTTCGGCAATGACTGCTGCTGTGGGGTTTATTCCTTTACCTACTCCACCGAAATCGGGGATCGTATTAATGTAGTTTGAGCCGCCGTAAAGAAATATATCGTTGCCACCGCCACCAGTTAGAGTGTCGTAGTTATCGTAGTAATCTAAAGTGCCCTGTAGGGTGTCGTTACCGCTGGTTCCAATGATAATTGCCATAAGTTTTTCCTACCTGGATCGATTTTTGGAGTAACTTTAGTTGTCAATAATCGAGTTAATGCTGTTTGATGGCACAAATAATCTGCCAAAAGTTGAAGCTTTCGGCATATCTTATTCAGTCTTTAGATAGAGCCGCAAATTGTTCATTAAAGACTTCCTTTTTAATTCACTGGCAAACATTACTATCCGAGTATTAAGGACTATCTAAGTCTTAAGCACTGTACAAAATTTAGTTGGTTTGTCAACGCATAAGTCTTACTAGTTTCAAAATAGGTAGGGGACACTTGAGACAGCACAAAACAGGAAATCTTTATAAATTCGTTATCAGCGTAGCTTGCCGCCGTAGGCCTCGCCTTTGAAAATTCTATCTGGAAATAGGAAACATCAAAATAACCCAACAATAACTAAATACCGAATATTTACTTAGATGTCTATCTTTTAAAAAAATCTTTGCATACTCTTCATATTCATAATCGTTCAAATAATGGGGGTAGGAAAGTGATGTCTACGGCCGCAAGCTACGCAAACAATGGTAATCAAAATCTGATAAATTAAGTACACCAAGATGCTATATATATAATACTTTATGAGTAATGGTATAAAAAAGCTTGCTGTTGCTAAACCCAAGCGAGTTGCGATCGCAATCTTTTCTTTCACCGTCCTCTTTTACAGCCAAGTTGCATCAGCTGCCTTAACTTTACCCCTACGCAGCAAGAAGGGGATGGTGGTTTCAGCCCATCCCCTAGCAAGTGAAGCGGGAATTTTGATGTTACGCAAAGGGGGTAATGCAGTGGATGCAGCTGTAGCCACAACCTTTGCTCTTTCTGTAGTTGAGCCTTTTTCAGCCGGAATCGGTGGCGGCGGATTTTTATTGATGCACTCTGAGAAAACTGGCGAGATGAAAGCGTTAGATTTCCGCGAACGCGCACCCCTAAAAGCCACAAAAAATATGTATCTAGATGCAGCAGGAAAGGTGCGTCCGAATGCAAGTATTAATGGTTATTTGGCAGTAGCGACACCAGGAACGGTGGCGGGACTTTATGAGGTGCATCGCCGCTATGGTAAGCTTTCTTGGCAAGAGGTAATGAAACCTGCGATCGCACTCGCTAAAGATGGCTTTATTCTTGGCAATGTGCTAACCGAAAGGCTGAACCAGCGCCAGGAAGCAATTCTCAAGAATCCCGCAGCGCGAGAAATTTTCACTCGCAATGGTGAATTTTATCAACCAAGGGAAAAACTGGTGCAGCGCGATTTGGCACGCACTTTAACAGCAATTGCCGAAAATCCCCAAAGTTTTTACACCGGAAGTATTGCTCGGGCGATCGCTTCTGATATGGTAAAAAATGGTGGTTTAATTTCTCTCGAAGACCTGAAAGCCTACAAACCAATCTGGCGCACTCCTGTTTGTGGCAACTTCCGCAAAGCTAAAATCTGCTCAATGCCACCACCATCATCAGGAGGCGTTCACCTATTGCAGATTTTAAATATTATCGGTGACACCGATCTAAAATCTTTGGGATGGCATCATCCAGACGCGATACATTTAATGGTAGAGGCAATGAAAATTGCTTATAGCGATCGCTCAAAATATTTAGGCGATCCTGATTTTGTCAAAGTCCCTGTACAAGAACTGCTCAGTCCAGCTTACGCCAAAAAACGCCGTCAAGAAATTAATATGCAAATGGCTCGACCCTCCACCGAAGTCAAGCCAGGAGATTTAAATTCAAAATGTCTGCGTCTTCCTTCATCCCCTTGTCTTCCGCACGAATCTCTCCAAACCACTCATCTGAATGTTGTGGATGAACAACACAACGCCGTCAGTCTGACTTTCACCATTAATCTCAGTTTTGGTGCTGGTGTGGTGACACCGGGAACTGGAATTATTCTCAACAATGAGATGGATGATTTTGCCGCTGCGCCAGGAGTGCCTAATGCTTTTGGTTTAGTTGGTAACGATGCCAACAGCATTGCACCCCGCAAAACTCCTCTATCCAGTATGACTCCCACAATTGTCACAGAAAATGGTCATTTTCGGATGGCGGCGGGTGCGCCTGGTGGTAGCACCATCATCACCCAGGTTTTGCAAGTAATCCTGAATGTGCTGGAATACAACATGGATGTTGGTGCGGCTATTTCTGTTCCACGCATACATCATCAATGGCTGCCAGATGAGTTGCGCGTTGAATCTTGGGGCTTGGATGCTTTGACTTTGCAAGACTTACGCCGTCGGGGGCACAAAATTAAGGAAACTACTCCTTGGGGTAATGGTAACGCGATCGCTATTACATCTGATGGAATTTTAGAAGGAGCCGCCGATCCTCGCGGCGAAGGTTCCCCCAGAGGTTTGTGAGGAAGACGCGGGGACACAAAAAATAACTAATGACAAATGACAAATGACTATTGATTTTGGATTGTTGACTCTGCGTAGCTGCTGCTGCCAAACTCGTTTGCCCGTGCGCTAGGTACTAGTGTCCAACCTGCTTTCAAAAGTTTTTGATAAGTTGCCCAACCTTTAGAGCCACCTGGTATTTGATAATCTGGGACTGCAAAATGTCCAAAAGCTGTGTAAGGACGCCAAGGTTGATTGGGTTCTGTCTGCAAATACAAAATTTTCTCTCCATCGCCACCAGACTTAGATAACCAGCACATTTGTCGATGCATTGCAAACTCCTTTGCTTTTAGCTAATGATGCATAATAGCTTATCTTTGTCAAGCTAATTATCACCCTTGGGGATAATTTTTGCCTAGTACTTTAGACAAAATGTAATTAAGTTCTATCCACTGCGAGATAATTACTTAATAACTTATAGCCTGGAAGACAGCTGCTAACGGGACATAAAGATAAACAGCCTTGGCTCACCTTGTTTATTGGGTGAGATTTTTCTCATGTTATCCGCGTTTTTTGCGATCGTGTGTAACAATCACTACTATTTTGGCTGAGGCTCGGAATCAGACTATTTGTTTTTCTGTTGAGATATATAAGCGCAGATTCTAGAAGTTAGTTATAAAGTTTCGTTGATTAAACACTCTGAGCAAACAATATAAAATCTATTTTGATGTTGGTTGTATACAATCGTCTGTTCGATCGCGAGAAGCAATTTCGTATTTATCTATAAGCTAAATTTAAATCCCCGGCTTTTAAACAAGTCGGGGATTTGAGCAACAAGTTAGTTGATTAGAAAGATGGAGCATACAACTTATCGCCGACAATCTCGCGAATTGTCTCTACTAATTGGCTGTATGCAAAGTTAGATAAAACTGGTTGTGCTGTTTGTAACTGAATTTCTCGCTCTAAATCAATCCATGACTTGCAGCCAGCGTATTTGGCGTAATAGGGAATTTCTTGCTCAAGGGGTAGTTTATATGTCCGTAGGAGGAGGATATAAAGGGGCTGACGTGCTTTCCATTTGAGGCGATCGCTAATAAAATGCTCGTTCCAAATATGGAAGGGAAGTAAGTTGTTGACAATAGATTCGTCACTACAGGGCAAAATATCTGTAATTTCAGCCCAACTACCAATGCGAACTGTTTCAGGATGCCAGCCTGATGTTACTGGATAGACGTTATTGGCATATTCAGCTTTCAGCATGAAAGCTTGTTGATGTTCATAAGTAGGATAAAGCAGAATTTGCTTGTGAGCAACTTGGAAATGTCCATTTCGTTCGTGGATACCGCCTTTGCGGAGCAACATAATTGTTTTGCCACTTTCCAAGGCATTTATGGCAACTGCCCATTCTTTGAGAGCATGAAAAGTTGTAGTCAATTCCATCGGCATCTACTGTAACTCTGATTTAATTTGAAGCTAAGACTGATAAAGTGTGAACCTATCCAAGGCAATAAATTAGGAAAGCGATCGGTGTTTCCAATTTTTCTGGCGTCCAGTTAGCAAAAACAGCAAGTTATAGACGTATTGATAGTTTACAACCACCCTATTCTTTATTCTGGAGACAGGTAGAACAAGATGCATTGCCCTATTGTATCGAAAACAATATTTCTATCCTTGCTTATTCGCCTTTAGCACAGGAGTTATTAACAGGAAGATTTGCTCTCGGTCATAAATTTGACCCAACAGATAACCGTGCTAAAAATAAACTGTTTCAAGGCGAAACTTTGAACTTGCCCAACAAGCGCTAGAAAAACTGCGTCCCATAACTCTTCTTAATAATTGTACCCTTGTTCAGTTAGCTTTAGCCTGATTAATTGCTCAACCTCAAACAAACGCACAGACGCGTCATAGCGGCTTGTCGCCAAATGCATTAGCCGCCCAAATCAAGCTTTCTACAGCCGAATTGCCAGAAATTGATGCCATTGGCAGTATTATCACCGATCGTCTGGATGACAATCAGATTATGTGGAATTGATGACAATGTAGTTTGGTTGCGATGCTTAATCTATCTAAGATCCCTTTAACTTTCTTCAAAGGAGGGTCAGGGATCAAATTTATGGCTCTAGATTGCAAAATCTAACAAAACGTCAACTTTCGTAAACCAAGGGTTGCAACTCACAAATGTAAGTGATAGTTTAGATAGCAGGACACCAAACAAAATAAACCAAACAAAAGGGTCAATGACTTAGTGTCCCCTCGTCATCAGCCCAAGCAAATTTCAGCATATCAAATGTGATAAAAGTGGCAAAAAAGCCTAATGTAGAAGGCAAAGCCAAATCCTAAAGCGGAAAAACGCAAGAATGCTGAGTTTGTTAGTTTTTTTAGTCCACCCTAGTTATTAACCTTCAGTTAGTTAATCAGTTTAAAATTTGAAATCTGTAAACTCGATAAAACCTGGTCAACCTCGACCAGGTTTTTGGCATTTTATTGTAATATGATTTTCTCAGTACGGCAGAGATTATGGGTGGGGCTTTGTTGGGTTGAGCGACAGATAAACCCAACCTACATCAGTATAATTTTTAGTCTTAGCTGAACTGTATTAAAGCGTATTGGACTCTAGCTAATTTTCCAGCAGCGAATAAAATAAGACAGCAACATATCCTGCGAGGAAAATTTGATGAAAAATTATCGCTTTTTAAATAAGATTACTACAGCTATGATTGTAGCTGCCCTTTCTTTTTCTTGTAAATCTTCTGTTAGTAAAAATGCAGAACAGGCAAAAGTAACTGAGAAATCGAAGCCACAACAAAATCTTATCTATGGCGATTTAATTATTAAAGAACAATCAGATTATCTGATGATTCCTGTTAGTCTTGCAGAACAAAATGAAGATAAAGGAGTTGATTTAAACCTTTCACGTTCTTATGAAAAGGAAAGAAATAATCAATTGTATAACATCATCTTTTATCAAAAGCAAGGTGGTGAAGCTCATCTTTTATTAAATAAAAAAGCCATTGTCGCTTCCTTCGATTTATTGGAAGTAAAAGCGGCTAACAAGCCTACTACAAGAGTTTGGTTATATAAAATCATTGACCAAGATACAAATATAGATAAAAAACTTAATAGCGAAGATGCTACTATTGCCTATCTTTCAGATTTATCAGGTAAGAACCTCCAGCAAATTACCCCAAATAATACTCGAATCATCAGTTGGGTTGTTGTTCCAGGTCAAAATGCAATTTTTTTAAAAATTATTAAAGACTCGGATAATGATAAAAAGTTTACAAAAGAAGATAAAACAAATTTTGTGAGGGTTAACCTCGATAAAATCGGTATGGGAACTGAGATTATTAGTGACCAAATAGAGCAAGAAATTAAATTTTACGTTTTTAAATAATTAAATAAGTGTATTTTAAACTTGACAGGGCAAATTTTAGCTGGTAATGAACCGCTAAAATTCCTTTGCTCTTTAGCGATCGCCTTTTCTACAGGTGGATTCGTTCATATTTTGATAGCCATCAACAAAAATTGCCAAAACTAATCCATAAACTTGACAATTATTCGTAGATTACGAGTAACATTGAAAACATATAATTTACGACACAAAACACAAGGTAATGTCTGAGGAGAACTATGTAAGTAACTTCTGGCGCTCGCATAATTTTCGCTTGGAGCCTTGGGGGAATGACTATGAGCCGCCAATTCAAATCAGTGATGAACTTTCGCTCTCTGAAAGCGATGTTAACCCGACAGTAGAGACTGAGAATTGGGAATGTTTTCAGTCGCCTGAACCGCGATCGCTACCTAATCGCCTTATCTTTATTGATGGGCGTCGTCGCCTGGATGCTGGACTCGTTGGTGGCAATGGCAACACCATAATATACGGTGTGTTTGGAACAATTGCTGTGGGTGCGGTGGTAGTAGATAAAACTATTCCCAAGGCGAGTTGCATTGAAATTGATGTTCGTCGAGTTTTGGGTTTTGGCGGTGAGCAAGAGGCTGTATCAACATCCATCCCTTGTCCTTTAGGAAGTAAAGCAGAATTACTCTACAAAGCAATTAAAAGCAATCAACCAAATACTCCTGAAGCTCGAAGTGCAATTGTTCAAAATGCCATGCTAGCCGCAGAAGAACAGCTAGTAAGCAAACTAGATATAAAAGATACGAATACTTTGGTAATTCAAGATGGAGCATTACGATATGAATCTCCAACTTTTACCTTGGGCTACATTAAGACAATGCATAAACAATACTTGTCTGAAAAATATGCTGCCCTTCTATGGAAATTATTACCAGGACAACGCACGCCTATTTTTAATATTAAAGATAGATTGCAATACTCATGGTATTTAAAATCTGGTAATTATCAACATTCCCCACAACAACTCGGCTACCACGATTTACATGGTATTGTGCGCCTGGAATTATCTAGCAAAATTGACATTGAAAAAGCTCAAGAAATAGCCAATCAAACTTGCTATTTAATTCCCAATTATGCTTCCCATCCATCACGAGATCCGCGCGCGCCACAAAACCTCGCACCTGTTAGCGCTTTGGAACGGGAATTAGGCAGAAGAATGGGTGATGCAATACTAATTAAGCGGCGGCTGCAATGTTTTCTGGCATCTTTTGGAGGTAATAAATGATATCTTCTGAACCAATCGGTTTTGTACTTGGTACTCAAGAAGCTACTCCTTTGGAATTTTGGATTGCAGTGGATGTCAAAAAAGTTTTACGGCTAGATGATGTTGTAGAGGTGCAAACTCAACGTCCTGATGGTGCGGGAATTGTGCGTTTTTACGGTGTGGTAGACTATGTTCGCACTCAATACGAAGGAGCGCAGTTTGATACTGATACTTTTTTAGTTGCCAAAGAAGGTATTTTACCAATAAATATTTCTTACACTGCTCACGTCCAAGTCACAAGAATTGAGCCAGAAGAGTATTTACCTCCACAACCGGGCGATCCGGTTCGCCTAGCTGTAGATAAGCAGTTAGCATCGGCATTATATTTTGACAGCATGGATACCCCAATTCCGGCTGGTATTATGAATAACGGCAATGCGGCTTATTTTAACTACTCATTTATCAATGGTGAAAAAGGCGCTCATGTAAATATCTCTGGTGTTTCTGGTGTGGCTACTAAAACATCTTACGCTTTGTTTTTACTATATTCAATTTTCAATTCTCCGGCTTTAGGTTCTTACAAAGCTAATACGAAAGCACTGATTTTCAATGTTAAGGGTGAAGATTTATTCTTTTTAGACAAGCTGAATCAAATTTATGGTAATTCAGGAAAAGAAAAAGATAAAAATAAATATGAAATTTTAAAATTGCCAGTACAACCTTTTAAAAGTGCAAGTTTTCGGGCTGCGCCAAAAAGAGATTCTCGGACTGTTGACTCTGACTTAGAACAGCGTTCTGAAGGGATATCAGTTTATTTGTGGAGTATTCGGGAACTGTGCCGCGATCGCCTGTTTCGGTTTTTGTTTACTGGTGAAGATTTAGACCGAGGAAATTTATCCTATTTAGTGACGACGGTAGAAGAACGATTAGCACGGGTAGCAGAAGAAAATGACCAGAACGATCGCAACAGTCGGCGCAAAGTCCAAGCTCATTTAGAAGTAGAAGCCTTTGGAGAAGAGAATAAAACAAAGATTAAGACATTTAGAGAATTAATTGACTTTTTAGAAGACAAACTGCTTAACGATGAAGATAGAGAAGAAAATAGGCGTTGGTTAGGACGAAATGTCCCAGCTACAGCAGAAGCAATGATTCGGCGTTTGTACGGTATCAGTAGTGAAGTTAGCCATTTAATTCGCGGTGATTTATCACCAGATGAAGTTGCTAAATACCAACTCAATCCAATAGCTTCAGATGCTCAACTGACTGTCACTGATATCCACAAACTCAGTGCCCGTGCTCAAAAATTTGTTGTGGGTGTTTTACTACAAAAGCTATTTTTTCAAAAAGAGAAGCAAGGAAGAGAACCTGTTGTTTTTATTGTCCTTGATGAGTTGAACAAATACGCGCCTCGTGATGGACGTAGCCCGATTAAAGATTTACTGGTAGACATTGCAGAACGCGGGCGATCGCTAGGAATTATTTTAATTGGTGCCCAGCAAACAGCCTCAGAAGTCGAACGGCGCGTTGTGGGACAAGCGGCTATTCGTGTTGTCGGGAGATTAGATTCAGCAGAAGCAGAACGTCCAGAATACAACTTTCTGACGGGTTCTTGTCGCAAGCGAGCTTTATTTCTAAAATCTGGCACAATGTTTGTGCATCAACCAGAAGTCCCCGCCCCAATTTTAGTTAACTTCCCCTTCCCCGCTTACGCCACTCGCAAAGAAGAAGTGTTTTTAAGCCAAGCAGAAATTACCAGCATCGAAGCTGATATTGACCGTTTTTAGGAGGAATTGTGCGTTTAATTCATACATCTGACTGGCATTTGGGGCGTCACCTCAAAGGCAAGGATCGTACCCCGGAAATTGAATTTGCTCTTCAGGAACTTTTACGACAAGCCAAAGAATTAGAAGTTGATGCGGTGTTAATCGCAGGCGATATTTTTGAAACTCCTAATCCTCCATCTGATGCTGAACGAGTTGCGTATCAGTTTTTTGAGGGGTTGCGAAATGCCAAAATCCCAGCAATTGCGATCGCAGGTAATCACGATTCTGCTTCCCGCTTTGATGGGATCGCTAATCTCTTGTCTTTAGCTGGCGTGCAGATTTTAGGGAAACCTCGTCGCGTCAACCAAGGAGGTTTGATTACCCAAAAAACGCTCAATGGCAAATTGCGTGTAGCTGCAATGCCTTTTGCTTCAGAACGGCGACTATTGACAGTTGAAAATCTCTGGACAATGGATGAATTGCAGCAAATACAGCACTACAGAGACAGGGTAGACTACTTGCTCAAAAATTTAGCTGGCGGCTTTCAAGATGATAGCGTTAATATCCTCATGGCTCACCTGACTATCGATGGTGCTAGGTTAGCTAACTCCGAAGCCCGTCATCACACCAAAGAAACCTACGCCTTGGCTGGACAAAGCCTACCCGCTGAAGCTCAGTATATAGCTCTCGGACACATCCATAAATCTCAAGAAATTCCAATTGCAGCTCCTACTTACTATTCAGGTTCTTTGATTCAAGTGGACTTTGGCGAAGCTGAAGAAGATAAGGGATTTTATCTGATTGATGTTGAACTTGGTTCTCCCGCCAAAAAACCAGAGTTTATATCTATCCCCTGTCAAAAACCTTTGAACATAGTCGAATGTGAATTGAGCAATTATGAAGAAAAACTAGAACCACAACGCAATCACCCAGGCTATCTGAAGGTAATTATCAACTTGCAAACACCTCAAATGGGGTTAGCTGACAAAATTCGGAAAATTTGTGGCGATAAAGTGCTGCAAATTGAGCCACGTTTTCCAGAAGTGGAATCAAAGCAAGAAAAATCTGTAAATCGCGAAGAGTTCGATCCAGTGGAAGAATTTAAACGCTACTTCCAAGAAGAATTAAACACAACGCCTCCTCTTGCCGTTGTAGCAAAATTTGAAGAACTATACAAGGAAATTAAGGAAAACCAAGATGCGACCGCTTGAACTGACTTTAGAAGGTTTTACCAGTTTTCGCAATCAGACAAAGATTAACTTTGAGAAGTTGGAAGTATTCGCTATTACTGGCCCAACAGGCGCAGGCAAATCATCTTTACTCGATGCGATGACTTTAGCATTATATGGGAAAGTAGCAAGAAAAACTCAACCCAAAGAATTATTGAGTCAGGGGAGTTTAAAATTACAGGTATCATTTCGCTTTTTAGTAAATGAAACGGAGTTTTTAGTCTTTCGCTCATGGTTATATCGTACTAGAACGTCCCAGCTTACTTTTAAGTTAGAAAAGCGGATAAATGGCGAGTTTCAACCTTTTGGAGAACAAAAGGAAGCAGAGATTAATGCCGTTATCGAGAAAGTTTTAGGAATGAATTTTGAAACTTTTACAAAAGTTATTTTGCTTCCTCAAGGTCAATTTGATGAGTTCCTCAAAGGTAAAAGTACTGAACGGCGTCAGATTTTAAGCAATCTGGTTGGATACGAAAAAATTTTTCCAGATATGTGTACGCAGGCTGGGAAGCAAGCTAACTTTCTTGAAGGTGAATGTAACGTAATTCAAGAACAGCTAAAAAATCTGGATTTCTCATTAGATTTAGAACTGAATTCTCAACGACGCGATCGCTCTGAGTTTCTCTCACAAGAATTACTTAGATTACATGAAGCAGTTACCAAAGCACAAACAGGTTTAGCCGCAGAAAAAGAATTATTACAACGTCTGAAAGCTTTAGCAGATTGGCAAGAGCAACTTGAGGAATTAAATAAACAAGCTATAAACATAAGTAAATTAAAACAGCAATTAGAACAAGCGCGAGTTGGCGATCGCTTATCAGCCATCTGGACATCAGTCAATTTGGCTCGCAATCGATATGACAAAACTCATGCTGATGTTGAGATTGCTGCCAAAGCTTTGATTGAGAAACAATCAGCTTTTAAAATTCAAGAAGATAAATTCAATCAAGCACAAGCCTACCACACTGAAATTGCACCTCAGCTAAAACAGCGAGAAGAAGCTCTTACTACTGCCAAAATATATGAACAACAGCGTCGTCAAATTAACAATGAAGTAAAGAGGGTAGAAGAAGTATTAGCAGATAAAGTCAAGCTTTTAACTGAGGCTGATAAAGCTGTCAAAAAAGCTGAAGCTGAATTAATGCAAAAAAATCAGATATTGACTAGAGTTAATAATGAAATGTCTCTATATTCCTCTGGTGGTGAGAGATTAGAGCAGCTTAATCAAGTTACACCTCTACTAATTAAATGGGAAGGAGTTCAAAAGCAAGTTGAAAGCGATCGCACCAAACTACAACAAATTACTCAAGAGTTAATCACCACTGAGTCTGATTATCTGTCTGCTATTTTAAATTTCCAAAAATCTGAAGCAGAATGCGAGCAATCTCGTGTTGAATTAGATACTGCTAGACAAAACAATTATGCTGCGGCTTTACGTGCATTGCTACATACTAACGATGATTGTCCAGTTTGTGGTGGAGTTTGTCCAGAAGCCCACTTATTACCACAACTAGAATCTTCTGATAATATCGAAACGCTAGAAAAACGTGATCGCGCTGCTGAACAAATCCGTCAAAAAGCTGCTGATACTAAAACTAAAGTTGAAACAATCAGGGATAATCTAAAAAAACAAGAAATTGAATGTCGTCAAATATTAGCAAAAAAAGAAGCCGATCTGAAGGCAGAAACACAACAAATTATTGTTATCTTAAAAACAGACAAATGGAAAGTTAAAGTACTTGAACAGGAACGCCAAGCATTACATGAAAGTGACGCTAAGTATCAACAATGTTTAAGAAATAAAGAGAAAACAGTTACAGAAGTTCAAGTAAGCGAACAAAATTTAAAGTCTGCAACAAGTAATTTATCAGATAAGCAAACCCAACATCAAGATGCAGCACATGAAGTAGAACGTCAAAAAACACAACTTCAGGAAATATCAGACAAACTATCCAAACTTACTGGAAGTGAGTCTTACGATCATTTATTCCAAAAGCTAGAACGAGATAAACAAGAGTTAGAGCATCGTATTCAGCATCAAACCCATAACTATCAAACTGCTCGCGATGAATTTCGGCAAGCTCAACAAAGTGATGTCAAAGCAAGAAAAGACTTTGATTTAGCTTCTACTGAAAAACAACACCTAGAAACTGAATGGCAGACTAGTTTACTATCTGTAAACTTTACAGAAAAAATGTTTCAACAATCTAAAGTAGATCCAGAATTACAAAATCAATGGCAGCAAAAAATTGAAGATTACAAGACTAATAAAATTGAGTTGCAAACTAACGTTCAGCGAGAAACTGATGCAATTGGTGACAGAACTACTAAGGCAGAAATAATTGCACAGTATGAAAAAATTGTAGCTGATGCTGGAGAAAAATATAAACAAGCACAAGATGAATACAACGATTTAAAACTTGTGATTGCTAAAGCTGAAGAACAGCAAGAGCAAGTAGAGAAATTGCAAGCACAACTATCTAGCAAACAACAAGAGCTAGGAATATATAAAATTTTATCCAAAGAGTTGAGATCGGATCGATTTCAAGACTATATTCTCCAGCATTTTGAGCGAGAATTAGTAGAACAAGCAACAGTATTTCTGCTCGAACTTACAGAACAGCGATATGCATTGAAATACGAAAAAAAAGACTATAAAGTAGAAGATAACTGGAGTGGTGGCGAATCGAGACGAGTGCAAACACTATCTGGTGGTGAAACCTTTGCTACTTCTTTATCACTGGCTCTGGCACTTTCAGAAAAGTTGTCTAGAGGAGCTAAGTTAGGCAGTCTGTTTATAGATGAGGGATTTGGAACATTAGATGCCGAAACTCTGCAAAGTGTCTCAAATATTCTACTGTCTTTGGGAAAACAAGAGAGACTGGTTGGCGTAATTACTCATGTTCCCGCTTTGGGAGAGGAGTTAGGAACACAAATCAAAGTAGAAAAGTTTTTAGAAGGCTCGCGGATTGTTGTAACAGGGATTTCAGCTTAATGGTAGTTTTCTTTTTTATCTAACTATCTTTTTGATAGAAAAATTTACAAGTAGAGACGCAATTTATTGCGTCTCTCAACATCATTTTCTAATGAGATTTAATCTCCCTAGTCAATAGACAAAACCCAATCGTGTAAAAGTTGGTTTACTTTATCGGGTACTTCGTCGTGGGGACAATGACCTGCTGTTAAAAAATGCTCTGTCAATTCCGGGCAATATTGACGAAACTTTCGAGAACGTTCTCTAGCATTCATCCACGGATCGGCTTCTCCCCATAACATCAACAGAGAACAAGTTAATTGCTTTAATAGTACATCAACTTTTTCCCCTTGAGGACTGCTAAAAACTGAAACAAATACATCCAACGCACCCGGATCAAAAGCAGGACGAGAAATTTCTTCTACCAATTGATCTGTAACTGCACTTTTATCAAGATATACCTTTTCTAAGGTTTGGCGAATTACCCAACGTTGTCGCACGTATTGAAATAACACAAACTGAGCTAAAGGTTGTTGAAAAATCCATTTAACTGAGTCACCCAGAAGTTTCTCTAAAGAAGAGGGTTTTTTGGGTGGCTGAATTTCGCTTTGCAAAGCTTCCGGTTCTGATGTCGACTGGCTTTCGCTAAAAGGGCCGGCACTATTGAGCAACACTAATCCAGCCGCACTGTCAGGACGTTGGGCTGCAACACATAAGCAAGCATAACCACCAAGAGAATTACCTGCTAATACTGCTTTTTGACCAATCACTTCGCTGATAAAATCATGGAGTTGGTCGCGCCACAAGTCGCCACTATACTGCAATTTTGGTTTTGCCGATCGCCCGAATCCCAAAAGGTCGATCGCAAATACTTCAAAATCTTGACACAATCCTGTGATATTCTTGCGCCAGTGGTCTGTGGAAGCACCAAATCCATGTACCAAAAGCAAAGGCGGACGTTGCGTTTGTTTCTCTCCCGCACGCACGTAGTAAACGTTGTGCCCGCGCCACTGCCAATATTTGCCAGGAATTGGAGTTGTAGAGGAGGCTGTAGTTGCCTGCATGATTTAAAGAAATGTTAAGGAGCTTTTAATAATTGTAGGCTACCTGAGGGGATTGGGGCAGGGGAGCAGGGGAGCAGGGGAGCAGGGGGGCAGGGGAGAATAACTACTGACAAATGACTAATGACAAATGACAAAAAAAATTACAGGCAAAACTAAGCTACTAGGGGTAATTGGGCATCCGGTGGAGCATTCGCTGTCGCCAGTGATGCATAATGCAGCGATCGCACAATTAGGATTAGATTACGTTTATCTGCCTTTTGGGATTGAACCACAGAATTTAGAGGTGGGGATCGCAGGTTTTGCTGCTGTTGGGGTTGTCGGCTTTAGTGTGACAATACCTCACAAACAAGCAATCATTCCCTTACTCTCAGAAATTACACCTTTGGCTCAAACTATTGGAGCCGTGAATACTGTTAGCCGCCAAAATAACAAATGGGTAGGCACAAATACAGATATAGAAGGATTTATCGCCCCTTTGCAGACAACATATAAACAAGATTGGAGTCAGAAAGTAGCGGTAATTTTAGGCAATGGTGGTGCAGCAAGAGCTGTTGTCGCAGGTTGTACTCAGTTAGGTTTTGCCCAAATTCATGTTGTTGGGCGCAATATGCAGAAATTAGAAGAATTCCGCAATAGTTGGAGCAATTCACCCCTTGCTGAGAAATTCCAGGTTCATCAATGGGAGAAATTACCAGAACTAATTCCCCAAGCAAATCTGCTGGTAAATACAACTCCGATTGGGATGTATCCCAAAGTTGATGAATCGCCTTTGAATGCAGAAGAAATCGCGAATTTACCAACGGGTGCGATCGCTTACGATTTAATATATATTCCTAAACCAACGCAATTTCTCCAGCAAGCACAAAAACAAGGCACAATTGCGATCGATGGATTAGAAATGCTAGTTCAACAAGGGGTAGCAGCATTAAAAATCTGGTTGCAGCAGGAAACTTTGCCTGTAGAAGTGATGCGTCAAGCATTACAAAATCACCTGGGTTTGGGAAAATGAAACGTTCTATAGAACTCCTACTTGCTTATTTCGGTGCGTAATTGATTCCTTAAAAATCAATACAGTTCAAAATGAGCAACAAAATCCAGATGTAGAGACGCGATTTATCGCGTCTTAAAAGACCAATTATCTACACCAACAACCCTTAACCCAAGCGTATTGCCTTAAAAATCTCATTAGGAAATACGTATCTACGGACGTGTAATTACTTGGTTAGCAAATCAAGAAAGTATAAAAACTCTAGTATATTTTCGCCTATCAATTCAGCATTAGCCCCAATAGGATGTAGCAGAATACATATCACTCGCCAGATTAACAGGTGCGTTCTTAGCTAAATGACTATTAAGAAACCTTTGCTAATCAAGCAACCGGAAGTTGGAAAGCTCATCCGTGAACTTCGTGGCATAACTGATCTTACCCAAGAACAGTTTGCAGCATCTTTAGGTATAAATTATTCGACGGGAAACCTTTGGGAGAAAGGATATACCAATCCTTCATCTCTAGCTATGCAAAAGATTCAGGGGATGTTAAAGGAGATGGGTGAGCTGGGGCAGAAAGTATCGGTGAAGTATTTGTCGAATTAGAAAGCAGCCAGAGA
Source organism: Nostoc sp. DedSLP04 (assembly GCF_034530775.1). Classification (NCBI taxonomy): domain Bacteria; kingdom Bacillati; phylum Cyanobacteriota; class Cyanophyceae; order Nostocales; family Nostocaceae; genus Nostoc; species Nostoc sp. DedSLP04. Next base: position 62,440 of record NZ_JAVRCL010000020.1, read on the forward strand.
GGCTTAATTGAAGTTACTTTCCCCCAATTAACAGGTTATCGCTACGACATAACCACAAACAATTCAATTCTAATTTTAGCGATGTTTGCAGATATGCATATTTTGCGGATTACTCAACCTTTGAGTTTGAGTTTACCGTAGCCAATATTTTCTTCAATTTTCAGACGAGTTTAGCTTAAAAACGCGCAAAAACTCCCAAAATTTTTTTCTTAATTGAACAGCCAATATTTTTCAGTCAACCTTATCTAGGACTGTACAATGTTTGATTACTCTACCCCCGCTTTAGCTACATATCTTAATATTTCCTCGCCAAGAGCAGCTTGCACTAACGGCAGTAAAGTTGCGGTCATCAATACTGAAGGTGTATGGGAAGTAGAAAGTAATGGGACGAAAAAACTAATCCCAAACTCTAATTATGATGCTCGTGACATAGTAGCAATTGACGGCAAAACTTATGTCTTAGCTGTTCCAACAGGACTAGTAAAAATCAAAACTGACGGAACTAAGCAAAAAATAGTTAGCAACAAAGCTAATTCAAAGACACGGGTAAAATTTTTGCAAGATTGGATTATTTACCAGTCTGCAAATACTCTATCAATTTATGACAAAAACCTCAACTTTAAAGCCAAACAGAGTTATGGCGTAACTGAGGTAATGGATTTTGAGTATAAAAACGGCTATCTCTACACTAGTGGCTACCAGCAACAAAAGAGGTTAGGTATTCCCGTTCAGATAGCTTTTCTTTACCGAATGGTTTTCGATGGAGCAAAAATATTTGCTTTGGCAAATTTAGCAGGAAATAACCAAGGCAAACTTTGGGGCTACAATTCTGCCGATCTTGCTCACGACATGGCAGACACAAGACTTAACCGATTACATATTGTTGAAGACAAGCTTTATGTCCTTGGTTCAGTTTATGGGGGTAACTCAATCTACAGGTGGAATGGCAAAGACTTATTAACAAAGACTTTGATTACCACAGACAGCTATACCAATGCTGCACAAACCCGTGATGAGACAAAGGTTTATATAGGAACTGTTAATCTGACTAATTTTACTGTCGAGCGTGGACAGCTAAGTATTCCAAGAAAGCCTACAACTGCCGGGATGGGAGACGGCAGTAGCAATTTCCCTAAAACTATTTACTCAGATGGCAGTAAAATTTTTGTGGGTTCTTCTGCTGCTTATGCGATCGCCAATAGAGATAATCAAACCTTCATGGGTAAACCCATCTCGCCTTACCGTGGAGATGCATCTCTTTTAGTTGTCTCCAAAAACCTAATGACTCGCCACGCTTGGGTAACACCGGGAAATGGTGAAGTATTGCTATTTACTGATAAGTTTGCAGTAATCAAAACAGATAATAAAAAAAATGACTTGGCTACAAATGTAGGAACTGCCCAAACTTTACCAACAAATACTTATTTCGTTAGGTTTTAATAGAGCAACTAGATTGTAGAGAATATCGTTGCTCAATTCTTTTTTGCAGAAAACTGTCAGCCAATACAGTTCAGATAAACCCAAAACCCGGATGTAGAGACGCGATTTATCGCGTCTGGAAAGACCAATTATCTACACCAAGACCCCTTAAACTAAGCGTATTGAACTATACGCAAGATTAATTATTAGTTTTTTGTTGGCGTAGAGTTTACGCCAACAAGTTAGTTTTTTATCCAAAGTCTAATACGTACTTTATATCTTAACGATAATTGCATAGCAGGCTATTAAGCTAAAAGTTTTACCCTGTCTCATCTAACTCTTATTCGATGCAGGATATATTATTTTAACCATTGAGGACAAGTATAGTTCTTGTCCTTTATTTTTTTGAGAAAGTTTTCGCCACAGACTGCATTTTATTCAAGGTAATATCAATAAATTTTAATAGCCTCTTGTTTTTTAGCACAATTTATGTAAATCTCATAACTGTATAATACGGTAAAACGATGTACTTATCGTATTATACCGAAAAATTAGGTGGGTTAGCCAATAAACTCAAAATTTAGTGCCAAGTAAACTTTTTAGGAGATGTAATCGTGAATACATATCAATCGGAGTCAGGCAATAGTTCGACTTCGCAACTGAATTTAGAGACTGATGTTCTAGTCATAAGCGGCGATCCATCAGCAACTTGGGCAACTTGGAATGCTGCTGCTCAAGGGGTAAGAGTGATACTCGTAGATAAAGGCTACTACGGTACCAGTAGAGCAACAGCATCTTCTGGTACTGGTTGCCTCGTAGATGACGAAGGGCGTCCTAGTCGTCGCACTATAAGAAGCTCATGATTATATGCGCTTGATACGTAATCTCCCCAGCTTCAAAGAGAGATTGAGGGTGAGGACATTTGATTTATACAAGAAGTCTATTCTGTAAGCTGCTAGTCAGGCAACTTTGCTGATTTCTAACCCTGGATTTGCATTTAATTTTGAGTAGACAAATTGGTAGCGATCGCGCTCATACACTTGCCTTTTTTCAACGGATTACTACCCTCACAGGACGCGATACCATCGACAATATCCGTAATGAAAAGTTACTTAAATATGCACAAGTTAGAGATTTTCTTAACAAGCAGTATTAAGAGCGAATACTACCTGTATTTTAAAGATAGCGAAAGAATGAAGAATGACAATTTTGTTACTTTGTCTTTCCTAAATTAGGAGTTACTAAACTTAAACTTGAACATTCGTGGAGGTCAAATCATGTTTTCTGGAAAAATCGAAAAAGAATTATTTAGTGAAGAAATTTGGTCAATTTGGCAAACAACTAAATTACCAGACCATCTACAGCTATTAGCGGATCGAGAACTAGGAAAACGCGATATCTGGGAATTGCAGTCTCAAAAGCCTGACGATCGGTCGATTTCTCCAAATCTCTATGATGACTCTAGTCATTCAACAAATATTTAACAAAAGAGGTAGTTCTTGCGTAAGGCAGGATAGCATAGCGGTAGCGAGTCCGCCCACTCTGTAAGAGTTGCAAGCTAGCAAGAGCGTCTTTTAGAGAGCGTTGGCTGGAAGAATACTGCCCTACACAAGAACTACTGCGATACCTACGGCGGTAAATTCGGCTCTGAGAGTAAGGGTTTAAGTCTCCCAGCAAATTCAAAATTTGCTGGGAAACTATCAAGTGGTGGGTCTAAATTCCCCACTGATTGCATTCTGAATTTTGACTTCTCTATTTAATTAATGCAAAATCGAATTCATGCTGCAAATCCCTTCCCAATTTATTTTACGTAGCAAGAGAAGGAATCAAGATTAATGGCACATCTATTTGAACCATTCAAGATTCGTGAAGTTGTTTTTCGCAACCGCATCGCCGTTTCACCGATGTGTCAATATTCCAGTACAAATGGATATGCTAATGATTGGCACGTTATCCATTTAGCTTCTCGCGCAGTTGGCGGTGCAGGTATAGTGTTCACAGAGGCGGCAGCTGTAGAGCCGCGTGGACGCATTAGCCCGCAAGATTTGGGAATTTGGTCGGATTCACATATCGAAACTTTAGCCAAGACTGTGGCATTAATTCATAACTTTGGTGCTGTTTCAGGTATTCAACTTGCTCATGCGGGTAGAAAGGCCAGCACTGCCAAACCGAGTAAGGGAGGGAAAGCATTAGATGAATCTCAGGAAGGTTGGCGTCCCTTAGTTTCGAGTAGTGCGATCGCTTTTAGCCAAGATAGCCCAGTTCCAGAAGCTCTCAGTCTTGAGGGAATTCAAGAAATTATTGACGCCTTTGTTCAAGCAACCAAACGTTCTCTCCAAGCTGGTTTCAAGGTAGTGGAAATCCATGCTGCCCACGGTTATCTACTGCACCAATTTCTTTCACCTCTTTCTAACCACCGTCAAGATGATTATGGTGGCAGCTTTGAAAACCGGACTCGTCTGCTCAGAGAGGTAGTTCAAGCAGTCCGAGAGGTTTGGCCTCAAACACATCCACTCTGGGTACGCATCTCCGCCACTGATTGGGTAGATAATGATGGCTGGGACATTGAGCAAAGTATTGCTTTAAGTGACAAACTCAAGTCTTTAGGAGTCGATCTCATCGATACTTCATCAGGCGGTACTATACCGGGCGTTCATATCCCAATTAAACCTGGTTATCAGACTCAGTTTGCCGAACGCATCCGCCGCGAAGCTAATATTCATACAGGAGCCGTGGGCTTAATTACATCCCCTGAACAAGCTGACGAGATTATTCGTACAGAAGTCGCTGATATAGTCCTGTTAGGACGCGAACTACTCCGCAATCCTTACTGGCCACATCTGGCAGCCAAACAACTGGGACACGATAAACTTTGGCCTGTTCAATACGATCGCGCTTGGCTGTAAGCTTTCCTCGTTCCCATGCTCTGTAGATTGGTGACAACTTAAAGTAATAGACTTGTTGGCATTTGTCGGGAAAAGGGTAAGGGGAAAAGGGGAAAGGAACAATAAAAAACATGAGTCCCTTTTCCCGCCTCTTGCAAAAATGACTTTTGCAAGAGACTCCATGAGCGGAACTCACAAGGAACAATAAAAATATCTCTTCCCCAGTCCCCAGTCCCCAGTCCCCAGTCCCTATTTTTAAGGCAGGTCTGATGTACATATCAGGTGAATTGATTAGAGCAATTATTTGATGTTCTAGTAGAGTTTTACCCCTTGTTTATAAGCATCTATAAAACTCCTGTAGTCATATTCGACTTGAGTTGCATAGTCCACAGCAAAGTTAAAAATTTCGTCTTTGAATACAGCTTTATTACCACTCACAATATCAGTTACTTCTTTGTCAACGCTGACAGGAATAATCGCAGCATCATAGTCTCGATCGGAGATTGCATGGTTTTTGGCAACCACCTTCCCTGCGTACCCCATCGCATCCATGAATTTTGACTTACTGGTTAACAACTTATAGTCAAAGTCCACTTGGTAGGGTGATTTTTCACGCACCAAAAAGGGAATGCTACTGACAGTAGTATAACCAACCAAGGGATCGAGATTGGATAACATCGCTGTCGTAGTGATTGTCACCCTTGCCCCTTCTTGATTTCCGTAGACTGAACTCGGCAGCAGACCTGGAGCTGCGATCGCCACTGCGCTACTGCCTTCCTGTTTCATCTCCAAAATGCGATCGTCGTCGGTTGCTGAACTTGGCCCCTCAATCAGCAAGTAATATCGGTACTTCCCAAGACTACCAACACCTGAACCTAATTTAAGCCGAATGTCCTTGAGAGTATAGTAACTGTCGTTGTAGCGCTTACTGATAGGAATTGAGGCGATATAGCTGCTCATAGCCCCAGCAATATCAGAATAGGTGCTGCTGGATACAGACTGGAGTTTTGAGGCTGTCTTGAAGACGCGATTATTACTGTTATTTAGCACTGTATACTTTTTTAAAAGCTTAGAACGCCTCTTATCTGATGCCTTTTGAATCAAATCTTTGACCACACCGTTCGTATTGCTGGATTCTAAACGGTATGACAGTTCATCATTGCTTCCCTTAAAGTCGTTCATCTTATTGAGGTAAGCATCCAAGAAATTTCGCACAACATCCTCAGCATCAGTTGAGTTAAGACCATTGTTTTTAGCTACCAACAAAATAGAGATTGCCATCCGTCGCAAGTCCCAAACGTAAGGGCCAAGATAGCCTTCATCAAAGTCGGTGGTGTCAAAAACGTTGTTGTCTTTGCTATCTCTTATCGCTCCAAGATTTTGCAGATGCATATCTCCTTCTAACCAGATGGCTGAGGTTGAAGAGTTTACAAATCGTGAACTTGGTAAAGTCTGCATATCACGATAAAAAATGTGAGCCGTCCCCCGATAAAAAGTGAAAAAGCTATCTTTAGCTGTCATCTTTTGCATTTTCGTTGCCAGTTCTTGAGGCAATTGAGAAGCAAAGGGATGATTATATTGGTAAATTTCATTCACTACCCAAGTCGAACGGGGAGTTGCAGCTTGAACTGGAGATGCAAACCCCAAAATTAAAATTAAGACAAATACGACGATTGCAGATATGTGGTTAGGCATGATAGTTTCTAAGGCGTAAAAAAACTCTTGTGTAGAGAGAATCATTCAACAACAGTTTTTTACCACCTTGAGCCATACTTAACAAAGTGATTTAAAGCACAATGCAACAACTATTCACTCTCAAGTATGGAGAGGATTCAAAAAGGTAAAATTATAAAGAATCGTTACAACATAATCATGTCAACCATCCAAACAACTGTGGTTCTTGCGATGACGGCCGATGGAAAAATTAGTGCCGTAGATCCGAAAGCGCCTCGTGAACCCAATGTAGTCGATCAAGCACACTTGGAGTATCAAGTCTCCCTTGCCGATTTAGTGCTAGTAGGAGCAGGGACAATTCGGGCTGAGGGGGGAACCTTTACAATTAGCGATCGCGAACTGTTGGCAGCACGTGAGGTTCGCGGCCAGTCTCCTCAGCCGATTACTTGTGTTGTTTCAGGTTCCCTTAACTTATCGCCGGACTTGCCTTTTTTGAGTCAGGACATTGAGCGATGGATATTTACCACACGGACTGCTTTAGAGCGCAGTTCTGATACAACAACTTTGCAAAAACTGGCTGAATTAATTGATTTGGGAGATACAGACCTAGACTGGGATCGGGCCTACACCTTGATGGCAGAGCGGGGTATTCGCAAAGTCGTTGCTTTGGGAGGTGGCTCTTTAACAGCTGCTCTAGTTCAGGCAGGGCGAATTGACGATTGGTGGCTGACCATTTGGCCGCTCATTTTTGGGGGAAAGCACGCCCCTAGCCCAGTGGAAGGAGAGGGTTTTCTTCCCTATGCTGCTCCTCATCTAGAACTTATAGAAACTCGTCAGGTTGGAAGCGATCTGTTTTTACACTACCGCACAGTCAAGTGAAAACGCGCTGCCAGAATTCAGTACTACGATCCTTGATACTAGAAAGCAGGGGCAAAGGGGTGCTTTTGCCCACAATTTGACTCAGTTTGTACCTTTTACCCTACCCCTGCCTCTAATCAACCAGGAGGCCAATTTAACTGCCGTCCTCCCAAGATATGCAAATGTAAGTGATCGACTGTTTGACCGCCGTCATCACCAGCATTGATGACAACTCGATAACCATTTTTTAATCCAGCTTCTTCTGCAACACGTTTAGCAGTTAACAAAAGATGCCCCAACACAGCATGATCCTCAGATTCAGCCTCAGCTAGTGTCGCAATGGGTTTTTTGGGAATGATGAGGATGTGAACGGGTGCTTGGGGATGGATGTCTTTGAATGCTAGGGCTAAATCATCCTCATAAACAATATCAGCGGGAATTTCCCGACGAATGATTTTGCTGAAAATCGTTTCTGTAGTTTCACTCATGCCAATCTACCTACTAATCTGCTAGAGATTTTATATTAAGTCCGCCTAATTACTTATCATTGACAAAATTTGATTGTGCGGGTAATACCATTTTGGATTTTAGATTTTGGATAGTGAAACATCCATTGGATAAGTGTTTCAGTTTTCCATCTGTCGCAATCATTTTTCAAATTGGTATAACATCCCTATTTACTGTTCGGTTAGGTTTTTTCAGGAAAAAGCTATGAAAAAACCTGCTAATCTTTGAAAAAGACTAGCAGGTATGGCTTATCATCAATCGGAGCGGCGGGATTCGAACCCACGACCTCCACTACCCCAAAGTGGCGCGCTACCAAGCTGCGCTACGCCCCGGTCAGAATTCCTATCATATAACAAAACTGTAGGATTATCAAGAGGCAATTTTAAAAAACCTTAAGCATCCCACTAGCTTGCAGTAAATCTGGAACAGCAGAAGCATTCCATTTACCTTCTACACATCGCCCTGTATTCAAGATGAAGCGCAGACTGTAATCATCAGGATAGCCTTCCACTTCCATCCATAATAAATCGCTTTCGGCTTCACAAGTAATTTTTTCCTCTTCCATCAATTCAGTTGCGAGTTGCTTCATGGTGTCTGCTAGCTGTGCTAGTAGACGACAAAAATCATTTAACTCGGCTTCGGTTAATTCAATCGCCCAATCATCTGTACCAACTAAACCTTTAAACTCAGGTGTATCGGGGTTCCAGCCAATACGCCAACCCAATCCGGTTTTAACAACGCGTTCCATTCAAAGTAGGCTTGTGCATTCTCAGGTTAAAGTTTTAAAAGTTATCCGCCAACTGGTAATCACAAATCATACTTGAAAAATGCCGTGTTTCAAGCTTGACAAAAGTACACTTACATAAGATACGCTCATGTAGGCTTTGTTTGCGATCGCCCATAGTCATCTACAATTTGTAGGTGACGAAAATAACGTGAAAATAAGCTTTCCAGACATCAATTCTGAAAATTAAATCAAAAAATAATTACTAATTGCTAAAAAACTCCGGTTTTTTTGGCTTTGTGATGATAAATAAAAGTAATACTATTGAATCACGTGCTTCGTACCGCGAAGGATTACTGAAATTCTTCGCTGCTGTCTAGATGACTACTAAACATCAAACAACATCTGCTACCAATCAGTTTTTTGCTGGGGATGCTTCTTTGCTACAAAAAAAGGCTCTACCACAAAACTTACTCTAGATGTATCTAAGTAACTATGCTGATAAAGTGTAAAGATGTCACGGTATCTGGCAGCCAATTTTAAAGGAATCGCAAAGGACTTGGTGCCAATTTGGCAAGTTTTTCTCCAAAATATGAGATATTAGTAGATTGTAGAAATCTTTATTCTTATTCACATCTCTCTTTTTGCATTAGTTCCTATCTACTAAAACTCTTAAGACCAAGCAAATTTGACACGATAAGTTTAAGTAATTTAATGAAGTAGGAAATAATACATGGTATTATCACTGTCTTCTCATAACGTTATCCAGTATCTGCAAGACGCGGGTCTGTGTAGCTCAGAAGATGGCCCATCAGACAAATCTGAGTTGCCAGGAAGTAGTCAGAACAATTTCAATTTACTAGTGACTTTAGCAGATAATCACCAACTGCTGATTAAACAAGAACGTAACGTTAACAACAATGACGGCGCGCCTCATGAATTGTTTCAGGAGTGGCTGTTTCACCAGTTGTTACAACAGTTTCCAGTTCTAGGTAATACTTCAGCAATTGCGCCATTGGTAGTGCATTTTGACGAAGAAAATTCAATTCTTGTCCGTAGCTACTTGAATGAATATCTAGAGCTTGCAGAATTATACCACAACAATGAGATTTTTCCACAAGAAATTGCTTCTGCCATCGGCATAACTTTGGCGGGACTGCATCGCGCCACCTACAATCGCCGAGAATATCAGGATTTTATGGCAACTGCTCCCCAAGGAGAGTTTCGCTACGGGTTTTACAATCCAGCGCAAGGGGTAGGGTCGATTGGACCGGAGATTTTTGCGACCGTTCCCACGGATGCACTAAAATTCTATGTTCTTTATCAACAGTACGAGAGTTTGTCATCTGCGATCGCAGATTTGGCATATAGCTGGAATCCTTGTTGTTTAACTCATAACGACCTGAAATTGAACAACATTTTGGTTCATTCCAGATGGGAGCAATTAGACAATTGTCTTATACGACTAATTGACTGGGAAGCTTGTTCTTGGGGAGACCCAGCCTTTGATTTAGGAACTTTACTGGCAAGCTATTTAGGAATTTGGCTTAAGAGTCTGGTAGTAGACCCCACCATTGAGTTAGAAGAATCTCTACATTTGGCGTTAACACCGTTAGAGATTTTACAACCTTCAATTATTGCCTTAATTAGGGCTTATATAAATGCTTTCCCAATGATTTTGGAATACCGCAGTGACTTTATTTCGCGGGTTATCCAGTTTGCGGGGCTGGCATTAATTCATCAAATTCAGGAGATGATTACCTGCCGTAAACATTTTAATAATGTTGAACTCTGTATGCTGCAAGTAGCTAAAAGTTTACTTGTAATGCCAGAGCAAGCTCTACTGACCATCTTTGGAATCTCAGAGTCAGAAATCCTGAATCCTGTGGCAAAGATTCATAAATTTCCTCAGCCTGTGAAAGAGCAGCAGTTACTTCGGATTTATTACGAGAAAACTCGGCTACGTGGTTGTTAGTAGTAGGGAGTAGAAAAATTTGAATCAGAACACACAATTCTGAATTCTGAATTCTGACTCCTGAATTCTATTTTATTAAAGTTTGATTTCTGAATGGATTAATGCTAAATTCCTCTATCAATCAATCGTTAAATTCTCTATTTGATATTGCTCAGAATATCCAGATTGAGTCTAATTTTTGTATTTACCATCCCAATTATCAACCCTTCGCTCTGCCGACTAAAATAGCCGATAGATTTCAGCAAAATTCCGTAGATTTACAACAGAAGTATCTCACTCTCCTGCTGCGAAATTTTCTCTATGGAATCTATTACAATGGCTCCCTGCAAAGTACTTTGGCAGTCAATACTGATAATACTAATCAACCGCAAAAGCATAATTTAGCAGATAATTCTATTTTGGAAATTGACTGGGACTTTTACGAGCAACTGCACGCCAGTAATCACGGCATAGGTTACTTTGACCCTCGATGGCAGGTGTTGCGGAAAGAACCTGATGGGACTATGGCTGTGACTAAAGGCGGTTTAACACTTTATGTTGAGCCAGATTGTCATCTAGAATCCAGTAAGAAATCTACCAAAGTGGGTGATATGGTAGCAATCTGGATGCCCAAAAATCGACTGCAAAATGGCTATTACTTAGCAGTTAGCAATGTTGGACAGGAACGGCAAAGCAACCCAGACGCCGATTTAGGAGCAGGGCGAATCTACTTTAACTTTACGGCATTTGGTGCGATCGCTCTCATGGAAAGCTTGACGCTGCAACTAAATACAGCCTCGATTCCCTTTAGTTTTCAGGTTCTCCACAACCCTTCTGCATACGGACGCTATGATTCGGGGCTACTTTACTTTGAACTCCCTGACTATCCAGCAATCCGCACAATCCTTCAGACTGTTTATATCGAAAATCAATTCCATTTCCAGCCCGAAATTCCTTTGTTTACCAAATTTTTAGCTCCAGGATTAGGTTTAGCCGAAGAACCAACCCAAAAATTTGCGGCACAAGAAAGTTTTGGGATGAACCGTTGCCAAATCGTTGCAAATGCTTTGTTGGAAGCTTGGCAAAAAGGTAAAAATGCGATGGAGGAACGGATGAGGGTTATTGACCAACATTTTGCGCGGCATCTAATAGATTTGCAGCGTCCTTATCTCAATCCTAGTTCTAAGGATATATACAAGCCGTTAAATTGATGGGGAGTAGGGAGTGGGAAGAACTACAAGTTTCAGGACAGATGTGGTTTAAATTAAGATTTATGAATGATAGGACTTACGTATTAAAGCCTGAAATTTAGATCCCGCCAAGCCCCCCTTAAAGTTTAAAATTGATTAGTTTAAATTAACCAATTTTAAGCTATGAATCATTTAATTAACGAACTTTTTGTAAAGATAAAGTCTGACGACGAACGTGTACGTAGTAATGCAATTACTGACATATCATTCATCTTAGAAATTAATTCTTGGCAGTTACCACTAGAAAAAAGAATGAGTAGATATCATGGTTTAATAAAACATGAGTTAATAAATATAAATTTAGCGGATAACGAAGAGGCAGAAATTGTAGAATTCCTACAAAGAGAGATTATTTATTCAAATAAATTAAAGAGTAGTTTATTATTTACAATTGGTAAAGCTTCATCAAAGACCGGGCTTATACTACTACTAGACATTATTCAAAATTACTCTTCTGAATTTAATGCAAATGAGTCCTATCAAACTTTAGTTTCTTTAGAGAGGTTATTGTTCTGGGATTATCATGGATTATCTGATGAAGAAAAAAGAAACATTATTTCTCAAACAAATCCTACACCTTTTATAGAGAGTAAATTAGCATGGGCATTGAATAATCCTAATTCACCCCACTCATCTGAGTTGCAGCATAATGCCGAACGTTTACTAGGCGGTTTAAGTCAATTACTGAAAAAAACTAATGAATAAACAGCACGATATAGAGTTATCGTTAATTTTTATAACTCGTTAAGATACCGCTATCATTCCAATCAACTAACTCCACACGCCCTACAGCAACCTTTGATACTTGTAAATAAGTCTTTGATAGGACTTACGCAAAATTATGAAAAAACGAACCGCCTTCTCTGCGAGAGGCTTCCGCCAACGCACAGAGTCTCGCAGAGAAGAAATAAGAGTTTCAGAGAAATATTGCGTAAGTCATATTTGATACTCGTTAATGAGCATCAAAACTCCACTCTTTTTTGTCCCAATGCCCAATTCAAAATTCCACAATTACCGGCACATGGTCGCTGGGTTGAGTTAACTTTCTCGGTGCGACATCAATAATGCAACTTGTAGCACGCTCATAGAGGATGGGCGTGAGATAGTGATGGTCAATCCGCCAACCTAAGTTGCGACGAAAAGCGGCGGAGCGATAATCCCACCAACTATAATTTCCACCTTCTGTGGTGAATTTGCGAAAAGCATCGGCAAATCCAAGTTTCAGAATATCCCGTAAGGCTTGGCGCTCTGTTTCTGTTGCCATAATGTGATTTTCTGTACTCACTTGCTCGTGAATATCCTTATCTTCCAAGGCGATATTGAAGTCGCCGCACACACAAATTGCAGATTCTGACAGCACGAGCAATCGCAAATACTCATGTAGCGCTGTTAACCAGCGTAGTTTGTATTCGTATTTCTCCGTTCCTACCGCCGCGCCATTAGGAACATATAAGTTCACAATCCGCACACCATCAATTACACCAGTAATCACGCGCTTTTGCTCGTCCCATTCGTGGTGTAAATCTGGCAAAATCGCCCTAAACCCGCTACTGACATTTACGAGTGGCTGGCGGCTAATCAGGGCTACACCATTATAAGATTTTTGTCCTGACATATAAAGGTTATACCCTAACTGCTCAAAAGGCGATCGCGGAAATTCAGCATCCACAACTTTGGTTTCTTGCAAGCAGAGAACATCAACGGGATTTAGGGTTAACCAATCGATAACCTGTTCAAGGCGAGTGCGAATTGAGTTGACGTTCCAAGTAGCGATTTTCATTAGTTAATTATCAGAATTTTTGTAAATTACTAATTACAAATTATGTAATTATTGTACAATTACTTAATATTTATATTTACTGTTATCTTTTCCAATTACCTTTAAATGAAGCTTTAATGGCTTGATCCCATTGAATATTTTAGTATTGTCAGCTACTAAATATTCAATTTTGTAAGTTCTGTTACAAAACATTCTACCTCTTTATGATCCCCAAGACAGATGCAACAAATAATAGATTAGCTATACGGTTAGAAGTGTAGCTCAGACTTGACTTTTGCCGATAGTCAGTTAGATTTGTTGGCAGAAAATTTGCGGTACGGTTAACCGTTATTGGGCTTTTGATAGGCTGTTAAGTAAATTTAAATGTCAAAAGAGTAAGTACAAATGCTCTTTACTCATAAAATAATGACCTAGATCATTATTGAGGACAATTTCATAGACTGAACCAGAAAAACTTATGAAAATCGCTCAGGTTGCCCCCTTATGGGAAAGGGTTCCACCTCCTAATTATGGAGGAATAGAATTGGTAGTGAGTCGCTTGACTGATGAACTTGTTCGTCGCGGTCATGAGGTAACTTTATTTGCCTCTGGTGATTCTCAAACTTTGGCTCATTTAGAAGCAGTTTATCCACGTGCATTACGCTTAGACCCAAATGTGAAAGAGTATGCAGTGTACGAAATGCTAGAACTAAGCCAAGTTTACCAGCGTGCCGAGCAATTCGATATCATCCATTCTCATGTAGGGATTTCGGCGTTACCTTTAGCGAGTTTGATAACAGCAACTGCTACAGTCCACACCCTGCACAATAATTTTACAACTGACAACCGTCACGCATTTAGCTACTACCAAAAGCAACCATACATCAGCATTAGTAATTCGCAGCGTCAAATCGATCTTAATTATGTTGGCACGGTTTATAACGGAATTGAGCTAGCAGATTACCCATTTGTAGCTCAACCCTTAGAACCTCCATATTTAGCATTTTTAGGCCGTTTTTCGCCAGATAAAGGCCCGCACCATGCGATCGCCATTGCTAAACAAAGTGGTTGGCGCTTGAAGATGGCAGGAAAGGTGGATGCAGAAAACTCGGAGTTTTTTGAACAAGAGATTGTCCCTCACATAGATGGTGAGCAAATCGAATATCTCGGTGAAATTAACCACGCCCAAAAAACTGAACTTCTGGGTAATGCTGCGATAACTCTTTTCCCCATCAGCTGGCAAGAACCTTTTGGCTTAGTAATGATTGAATCAATGGCAGTTGGTACGCCAGTAATTGCCATGAATTTCGGCTCCGTACCTGAAGTTATTGCCCACGGTAAAACAGGTTTTATCTGCAATAGCTACGCAGAAATGGCAGCAGTGATTCCACTAGCATTGGAACTCAATCGTCAAACCTGTCGAAAACATGTAGAAAACAACTTTAGCGTTAGCCAAATGGTTAACGGATATGAAGCTGTTTACAGACAAATTATAAAAGACCGCATAGAATCGAATGGCCGCATTCATGCAGCTAACATTCAGTTTTAATCAACTGCTTTTTTGACTTAGTTTAAAACAACAATTTTTTAAGGAGGACATTGGTATGAGTACGAGAGCCAACACTTGCCCATGCTGCGGTGGTTCCCTCCTGCGTCATGCCCGTCATGGTGAACTATATTGGTTTTGCCTGTCATGCCGACAAGAAGTACCGCTGTTAACTGCTACTCGCCTGCCTAATGTGGAAACCCGGAACACCGGTGTGGTTCCCCAGCCAGCGGTGAATACCTAGTTTTTCAATCAATATATAAAACCTACTAAAAATCAATACTGATTTCGTTTAAACCTATCAATAAGCGCCAACTGGTAAAATCGGATGGAGCTAATTAATAGGTTTAAAATTTTGTTAGCAGCGTTACTTTATGGTCAAGAAGATTTACGCCTAGAGGAAGTTTCTGACCCTACTCCGGCGGCTGGAGAGGTTGTAATCCAAGTGGGGGCTGCAACAACTTGCGGTACAGATTTGAAAGTCTGGCGGCGTGGTGGTCATGCCAGGATGCTGATACCGCCAACCCTGTTTGGTCACGAAGCGGCTGGGCGAATTGTTGCTATGGGTGCAGGAGTGACAAATTGGCAAGTAGGCGATCGCATCGTCGCTAATAATTCTGCTCCATGCACGAATTGCTTTTTTTGTCAACGTCAAGAATATTCTTTATGTCCAAATTTGACCTGGAATAATGGGACTTTTGCCCAATACTTGAAAATTCCTGCACCGATAGTAGAACATAATTTGTTGCAGATTCCCGATGAGTTGCCGTGGGAATTGGCAGCCATGACGGAACCTTTGGCTTGTGTATTGCATGGTGTAGCGCGTTCTAATATTAAGCCCAAAGATAAAGTAGTCGTCTTGGGAGATGGGGCAATCGGGCTGATGTTTGTGGCGGCGTTGAGTGAGACAACTGAGGTTTTGCTGTGGGGAGGTAATAACCACAGACTAGAAATTGGTCAGAAATTGGGTGCAACCCAGACCTTTAATTATCATCAAATCCCGGATATTCCCAGTGTAGTGAAAGAACTGACCCAAGGATGGGGCGCAGATGTAGTAATTGAAGCTACTGGTGTCCCAAGTGTTTGGGAAACTGCGATCGCTTGTGCCCGTCCTGGTGCAACAGTCAACTTATTCGGTGGATGTCCACGGGATACCAGCATTACCGTCAGTACAGAACAGCTACACTATAGCGAACTTACCCTCAAAGGCGTGTTTCATAATACACCAGAGTATGTGCGATCGGCTCTTGCACTCATAGCTAGTCGTAAAATTCCCTTTGAGTTACTTATTAGCGAACAACGACCATTAAAAGATTTAGAACAGGTGTTTTCTGATATGAAGGCGCGTAAAGTAATTAAGGTGGCGATGATTCCTTAGTATTTTGCAGGGTACAGCAGATGATCTGGATCTAGCCAAACAATGTAGAAAATCTCGTCAATAAAGAACCCATGAACCCTACCATGTTCATTTGAGGAGATGGAAAACTGATATGGTATGTCAACTAATTGTTCTTCATTTGGCAAACCAAATGCCCTCTCGCTGGTATCTTCCCACTTGATGGGATGACACCTGAGCGTACTGCTACGATTTACTAACAACTCTTGAGCCGTTAGGCTAGATAGAGCTTTTAACCGATCAAGCAAGGTCAGCCAGTAGATTATTTCTTTTTGGCTACAAGAAAATTTGCTGTTACTGTCCTGATAATATTTAAACGAAAAGCTGATGCCTTGAGTTGGCTTCAGCTTTGTTGCTCTAATACCTGATGTGCCGTCTTTGGCAATCTCAGTCTTCTTAATCCTTTTCTTCGACACGAGATCCGTAATACTCCTTCATCCACTGTTTCTGAATAACTTCGTTGGAAGCTTCATCAAGTGGTAGATTTCCTCTAGCCAAATTCCAGGGTGTCTCGGCATGAGTCATCTGCTCTAGTTCATAACCATCACAAGCAAAGTATTCGTGTGCAACCTCATCTAGAAACTCTTGAACCTCTTGGGGTAATTCTGGGTTAACATCTTCTAAAATTGGTTGCCATCCAAAAAGCCTATACTTCTGGTACAACGCAGGTATCACAGGGCCATGTATCCAGGCTTGAAAATCCTCTGGGAATAGAGGAGTGTCATTGAGTGCAAGATGCCAAGCCTGAGCGTAGTACACAAGCTTTTGCAGCTTTAGATTACTGATAAAAGAGCCTGTTTCATTTGCTAACCAGATAAAGTAATCTGCTACGTTAAAACATGACAACACTACAACCACCCCCTTCAGTATGCTAGATAATAGTTAGCTTTTATTTGCTCTAATACATCACCTTACAGAGTTATCACAGCAAGAGCTAGGAAGAATTTTTCTGCTTCTTATAGTCTAATTGAGCGATCGCTAGAATTGCGTCTCTACCACCTAATAACTAAATCCTTATGGCAAACACTATTTCAATTACCGATTCTCTAGTTCCTAATCCCGTCCCGAAATCAACAATTATTCGTTTGGAGAATATCTTTAAAATATATGGCAGTGGCGAAACTGAAGTCAAAGCACTTAACGATGTTAATTTAACTATCAACGAAGGCGAATATTGTTCAATTATGGGGCCATCTGGTTCAGGTAAATCCACAGCTATGAATATTATCGGTTGTCTAGACAGACCCACAGGTGGACATTATTACTTAGATAATATTGATGTGGCGCAAATGGATGATAAATCCTTGGCACACATCCGTAATAAAAAGCTGGGGTTTGTCTTCCAGCAATTCCATTTATTACCCCAACTCACAGCATTAGAAAATGTGATGTTGCCAATGGTCTATGCTAGTGTGAATCCGAAAGAAAGAAGCGATCGCGCAACAGAAGCCTTGACGCGAGTTGGTTTAGCAAATCGCCTCAACAACAAACCAACTCAACTATCTGGTGGACAACAACAAAGAGTAGCGATCGCCCGGGCGATCGTCAATCGTCCCGTAGTACTCCTCGCCGATGAACCCACAGGCGCACTTGATTCGCGCACAACCCAAGAAGTTTTAGATATTTTTGGCGAACTCAATGCCAGTGGAATTACAGTTGTCATGGTAACTCATGAACCAGAAGTTGCCCGTCAAACTCATCGCATCGTTTGGTTCCGTGATGGTCAAGTAGTACACTCTAACCTTACTCCAGCCGACTTGAGTCAGTTAGCTGTCTCGTAGGTTCTTAAAGTCCGCCTGTGCGGACTTTAGTTTGTGTAACCGCGATTTCTAATCGCCAAAGCTGATTACAAACTTGACGTTTTTCCAGTTTCTGCTTGCGTTGCGATCGGCTTAACATCGGTGTAACCCAATTCACCAGATATTGTCCGAAACACTGAAATTTGCTCTTCAAATTCTAATTTTTCAATTTGCGAAAGCAAATCATTAATTTCTTTAGTTGGCTGGTAGGTGCTTGGCAAATCAACCACTTTATCTCCCATAGCTACCGCCCAAGCATACCAAACTAACAGTTGATTGTTCTCTTTTATTGCCCCATAAGCACGGGAATACTCTGTGTCCTTACGGTTGACTATATCCCGCATAATTGCCAGTTGCTCCTCATCTGACAACTTAAAATAGTCTTCTGATAAAATTGGTGATAGTTCTGGTTCAGCAGCAGCAGGAGCGGCTGGAGTCACAGAGTCTCCCATTTTTTTATAAACTAAATAGAACCAGGCTAGTTTAGCATCGGTGTCTAAGGCGTTAAACGCATCTACCAAGTTTTGAGTTTCATTGCTCTGGGCTTGAGAAATATTTTTATCGTAACTTGCAGTCATAAATTTGTTTCCAAAGAAATTTTACAGGCCAAACTAAGGGTTACCAAAATTTAAGCATCAGATTCTACTACCAATAGAAAGAGTTAAATTAATTAAAAATTGTCGATTTAATCTACCTTTTAATAGAGGTAAAAGTCTCCCCCAAGAAGCGATGAAGCAGCACATTACTTTGCTATAATTTTCCCAGCAATAAAAAATTTACCTAAGGTTTTAATTATGCCTGATGAAGAAGTGAAGCCAAATTTAAATGAAGCTTCCACCCAGGATGCCCAATTAGCTGCTGATAGCATAGCTAGTGGTGAAGAAGAAGCGCCAACGGTGGATTTTGATGCTGATTATGCAGCTGCACAAAAATTCAGCGTGAGTGAAGTTGACCGCACAGGTAAAGGTGCAGCAGCAGCCGAAGCAGCCACTGCACCTAACCAGAAAACCTCTCAGCCACAACAAACAAAAACTCAAACGCAGTCAACTGGTAATCCTGATGATTTTCTAGAGTCAGCAAAGGAAGTTGGCAATTCTCCGGCTGAGGGTGTAACTAATGTTAGTGATGATTTAGTAGAACAAGCTTTGGAAAAGGGTGAACGGAAAAATTAGTTTTTCGTGATATCTTGCTATTTTGTAAGATGGGCAATGTCACAAAATAAAAGAATTGAAACTATCGCCATTGGGAGACATTGCCCACTCTACTTTTTTGCTCAATTGTCAATTTTTAAAATTATCACTATCGATTTTTGACTATTTAACGACTGTTCATCACTTCTAGTAGTTCGCTAGGTTGCTGAATTAAATAATCTGGATTTTGCTTGGCTAGTACTTCCGGTGAATTAAAGCCCCAAGTGACTGCAATCACTTGGATATTTGCTTTTTTTGATGCTTCTATATCTCTGGTTTCATCTCCAACATAAATAACCTCTTGAGGTTTGAGTTGCTTTTGCCTCAAAACATTATTTATAATAGTTGTCTTGCCAAAAATTGTAATTCCTGAGTAGATAAAATCAAATAGGTGATTTAAATCATTGATTGTGAGGAATTGCGTAACATTTTCTTTAGAATTAGAAGTGATAATACCCAGTTTATATCCTTGATTTTGGAGTTCTGTTAATGCTTCCTTAATACCCAGAATTGGCTTTAATTCTGGTATTTTATTTTTTAATTCCCCTTTAACTTGTTTAACTAGAAAAGGGATCTTAAATAGAGAAACTCCTGAGTACTTAATGATTTCCCTAGATGTTAAGCCTTTGAGAAAGGCTAATTGTTCTGGGCTTATTTGTTTATAACCAAAGTCTATAGCTAAACGATTAGCAATACTTACAAGGGCATCTACTGTATCAGCAATTGTGCCATCAAAATCAAAAATAATTACTTTCTGGGTCATTCTTCTGCTTGGATGCGTCAAGATTAGCTAGGGCGTTGCGTCGTAACATTTCTGGCTTAATCCGCCGCAAGGCAGATGCTGGAAATCGTTTATCCCACTCCCGATCTGAGATTTGGGCTAATTCTAGCAGGTGGGGAGCAATATTCACTGGATTTGGCTGAAACTCTTCAATATCAGTTGTTTGGGAAAAACGTTGATTCCAAGGACAAACATCTTGGCAAATATCGCAACCAGCAACCCAACCTTGCAAATGAGGTGCGATCGCCTCTGGCAATTCCTTGTCACGATTTTCAATGGTATGATAAGCAATGCAGCGATTAGCATCGACAACAAAAGGTTGAGTAATTGCACCTGTGGGACAAGCCTGAAGACAACGAGTACAGCTACCGCAGTGTTCTGTGTGTGGGCGATCGCTCTCTAATTCTAAATTGGTCAACACTTCTCCCAAAAATACCCAAGAGCCATATTCCCGTGTAATCACATTACCATTCTTGGCAATCCAACCAATTCCGGCAAGTTGAGCCAACACTTTATCTTGCACCGGGCCAGTATCTGCATAATAAAGAGCCAATACGCCTGGATCGAGTGATTTTAGCCATATAGATAGCTGCTTGAGTTTTCTATGCATCACCTTGTGATAATCCCTTCCCCAACCATAACGGGAAATTTTGGCGTATTCCTTACTTTCAGCACGTTGATGTGGTGTGTAGTAATTCAGCGCTACACACACTAGCGATCGCACCTCTGGCATCACTAAGCGGATATCCTGACGCTTTGGATTAGCCATCCATTTCATATCAGCGTGATAACCTAGTTCAATCCATGCTTGCAACCTCTGCGCTTCTGTGGCATTTACCCGATCTACAGCAGTAATTCCAACTTTGTGAAAGCCCAACTCGCTGGCTTTTTCTTTCACCAGACTGCTGCTCGTTACAGAATACTGATTCATTTTTTTTATCTGGATTTTGCCCAAATAAAGGCGTTTTAATTATATATGATGTAGCTATTACCTTTAATTAAGATTTATTAAATGCTCATATGTAGCCTGTCTTAAACTGCATAGTAGTTCAAAACTTCCATCGTTAGGAAGATTTATTAATATGTAGCAATCTATTTCAATAGCAGCTTTTTTTTTACTTATTTTTGTATTGAAATTAATATTCAGATACCATAATACAGGTAATTTTATGACCTCTGCTGAATTTATATCGCCAGCGCAGTTTAAAGAAGAATTCCAGATTGAAGGAATTACAGAACCAAGTGTACTGCGTTATTTTGAAACCTTAAATGCAGGAGAATTTGAGGCAACTGCTGCCTTATTTGCGATAGATGGTGTGATGCGTCCGCCATTTGAATCTGATATTGTCGGGACAGATGCGATCGCAGCCTACTTAAAACAAGAAGGTCAAAACATCAAAGCTTATCCGAACACAGGAATAGCCGAGACTTTAGAAAATGGAGATATCCAAGTCCAGGTAACAGGCAAAGCCCAAACTTCCTGGTGTAGTGTCAATGTCTTGTGGCTATTTATCCTCAACCAACAACGGCAAATTTCTTATACTAGAATCAAACTTTTAGCTTCCCCGAAAGAGTTACTTACTTTACGTCGTGAAAAGTAAATAGCGAATAACTAAAAAGAGCAAAATTTGAAACCAATATTTATCACCTACTCACACAGTATTCATGGCTTTCTCCTAACTCCTGAGTTTTGAATTTTGAATTCTTCCTCATAAATGCATGACTTGAAAAATAGTAATACCAATTTAAAAAAAGAATGCAATAGATATATACGGACATACCTTTGTTATGTCTGGCTTTCTTAATGCATGAATTTTGTTAGCGTCGGCGGCAAGCGAGTCCGTGAGCGTCATCTTGAATTTTGAATTGGTATAACTTTTGTCTATCGGACTAATTCAGGTAAAGTAGCTTCTAACTTCAGACAGTTGGCACCATTAACCTGCAACTTGTAATCTACTTTATCCATGAGACGATTCATAATCAGCCAACCATAACCACCTTCTTGCTTTTCCAGCGGGTTTGGAGCGTAGTAGTTAGACATGTCAAAGCCTTCGCCGTAGTCCCAAATTTCTAAGGCAAAATCCCGGTTTTTCACTTCTAAACGCAGTAATATGGGTAAATTTGGTTGATCCTTGTGGGCATGACGGACTGCATTAGAATAGGCTTCTACTAAAGCCAGTCTCAAACGACTTGATTGCCGCGACCAATCCACAGATTCCCCTAGCTGAATTTTCAAACATCCCAACAACCAGTTTTCAACAATATTGAGAAAATTCAAATCGCTTGGTACATGAAGCTCACTTTTCATGACTTATAAAATCTCCAGTGAAAGTATAGTTTGATCGTCTTCTTGAACGTGATTATCTGCCTGGATGCGAGCTAGTAAATGGTTAAGAGAAAGTGGTTGTTCCTCTTGTTGTAAGAGTTGCCAAAGACCATCTTGATTCAGCATCGAACGGTTTAATGACTCAACCCCAACCTCAGTTTTTACTGTTGAATCAGGATTATTTGATACCATTGCTTCTGTAATTCCATCGCTGGCTAGTAACAATGTGTCTCCAGCAGCGAGAACCAAGCGACCAGACTGTGCCTGCCACTTAGGCAAAATCCCCAAAGGAACGCTGCGAACTTTCAGGTAATTGGGATTTTCGGCTAAAGCACCTTGGCGTGACCATAATATTGGGTAAATATGACCGGCATTGGTGTAGACCAGTTCTTTTGTGCTTGGGGTATAACAAGCTAACACAAGAGTGACAAAATAATTGTTGCTAATTAAATCTTCACTGAGAGCGTGGTTGAGGTTCTGCATAACCACATTCGGCTCTGCTGGTGTCTCTTGAGATAATTCTCGGCGTAAAACTGAAATAATACTAGCCATAAATAAAGCTGCTGGGACGCCCTTGCCAGAAACGTCACCCACTGCCAACCACAAGTCGCCTTTAGGATGGACAAAAACTTCAAAAAAATCGCCTCCTACTTCACGCGCCGGATAGCAGCAAGCTTGTACCTTCACACCTTTAATGTCAGGTAAGCTTTGGCGTAGCAGGTTGTATTGAATTTGGCGAGCCACCTCTAACTCAGTGTGAATCTGCTGTTGCTTTTCTTGGAGGCGTTGGTAGAGTTTTGCCTGGGAGAGGGCTAAGGCTGCTTGTTCGGCAACACCTGCAATTAGTTGGATGTCTTCGTCTTCCCAAGGGCGATCGCGTCCCCATTGGTGGAGGGTTAGCACAGCCAACAGATGCTGATGGTAGCTAAGTGGCACAACTAGGTGATGACCAGGATTACCGTTATATATATCTTGAGCGAGTTGATAATGACGGGTTTCCAGCACTTTTTCGATTAAAACACTGGAGTCGAAAAAGGAATCTAATACATCAGATTTCGGATCGCGGTAGAAAAACTCGTCTTGTGTAAGGCGATCGCCCTCCACTGGTTTGAGCAAGCAACTGGTAGCTTCAAATGTTTCTCCAATAGTTGCGACAATTTTTTGCAGCATACTATCGTAGTCTAAAGATTCCCGAATCGCTGTTGTTACCGCATTAAACAAAGATTCTCGCCGTAGGGATCGACGTAATTCTTGGGTGCGCTTCTTAACTAGGCGATATGTATCAGTAGCTTGCTCAACTAAACTTCTCAGCCGTTCTGGATTCCAGGGTTTGGTAATGTACTTGAATACCTGACCGGAGTTAATCGCATCTACCAAATCTTCGACATCAGTAAAACCAGTTAACAAAATCCGAATCGTGTCTGGAAAGCGCTCTACGGTGCGACTAAAAAATTCAGTCCCATTCATTTCTGGCATTCTTTGGTCAGAAATAATTACCGCCATTTCGCCAAATTGATCCAAGGTTTCCAAAGCACCAAAGGCATGATTGGCTTTATATACTTGAAAATCTCGCCTAAAAGTGCGGTAGAGTAAATCTAGGTTATCTGGCTCATCATCTACCACCATGAGCTTAAGTTTGTCCGTACCAATCTCAGCCATATTTGACTTTTGTTTTTATATATTTGAATGGCGAGATAACATGATGTTTATCCCACCTAATAAATAAGAGAAAATTAGAGAAGCCATTCACTTTGAAAATATAACTTTTCAGGCGTTGTAAGTTTCCCTTGATTATTCTCAATCGATCCACACCAAAATTAAATTTATCCAACTAACCCAGAACGCAAGGCGCGGACTGCTGCTTGGGTACGGTCATCGGCACATAGCTTATTCAAAATATTGCGAACGTGAGTTTTAACAGTGCCAACTGTGATGTAAAGTCTTTCCGCAATTACTGCATTACTACAACCTTCGACAATCAACTGTAACACTTCCAATTCCCTTTCTGTCAGGGTGTAAGGTTGAATTTCTTCCAGATTCTCAAAAGAATCAGGGTTAGGAGCAATAGTCTTGGAATCGACCAAAGCCGATTCCAACTTTTGAGGATTTTGTTGCGCTTGTTGTAATACAATCCGAGCGATCGCTGGATCGATCCAGGCGTTGCCATTGTAAGTTACTCGTACTGCTTCCAGCAAATTATCAAATTTGATATCTTTCATACAGTAAGAGTCTGCACCAGCGGCAAAAGCTGCCAACACCGCTTCTTTGTTATCCCGCAACGTCAAAATTAACACTTTTGTAAGTAGCTGCTGGCCATTAGTAGTAGATTTTACCTCCCGTGTTAACTCAATGCCATCCTTATCTGGTAAACCAATATCGACAATGGCAATATCTGGTTGTAGCATTTTTAACATTTTTAGACCCTCAGCAGCATTAGCAGCTTCACCTACAACTTCAATTTCATCCTTTTGCTGTAGTGCTGTACGAATACCCACACGAGTTAGGTCATGGTCTTCAATCAGAGCGATACGAATTTTACTCATAGCCAACTTCAGCCCGTTACACTATAACCATAAAGTCGAGTTTCGTGACATACTCCCACACTAGCTGCAAGCAGTATAGTGGGAGCTTCTATTCCCGGAACCAGAGTTGCGAGTTGAGCGTTTTATACTGAGTGAATATTACACTTTAACAATAAAAGTTGGACTGGTTCAGCCCAAGTACAAGCGCCCAAGATTAATAGACAAAGGAGTGAAATTAATTATGTGTTATCTAAAACCCTTATATATTACGTAGCAGGGCTGCGTATATACATTCTTGTTCACTATTATGTCTATTTAGTTTAATTATGCTTACTCTCGTTGCAGGGCAAAGGGGAATCTCTTTTGCCTAAGTTCTAATATAAAAAAATTTGATAAACTTAACATTCATGCAAAATCTGGTGTGAGTATTACTTAAGAATAGGCTATGTCTAACGGCAATCAAGCATTTTCAGTGTTGGGAATACCAGTTCATGTGATGGCTGACTATCCAGGCTGGTTGTTAGAATGCCTGCACACAGGCAGAGGAACTCATGTCGTAACGCTCAATGCAGAAATGACTAT
Organism: Nostoc sp. DedSLP04; assembly: GCF_034530775.1. Classification (NCBI taxonomy): domain Bacteria; kingdom Bacillati; phylum Cyanobacteriota; class Cyanophyceae; order Nostocales; family Nostocaceae; genus Nostoc; species Nostoc sp. DedSLP04. The sequence goes on from NZ_JAVRCL010000020.1 coordinate 87,612, forward strand.
GCAGGCAGAGCGAAATCAATTATTAGCTCAGGTGATTAAAAATGCTGAACTGGTGATTCCAGATGGAGCTGGGGTTGTTCTGTATTTACGATGGCTGTTATGGCAAAAAGTGCAGCGTTTTCCAGGGATTGAATTAGCAGAAAAACTTTTGCAAGCACTTGGGCAACAAAAGACAGGGACAAAAATATTTTTCTATGGAGGAGCGCCTGGAGTAGCAGCAAATGCGGCAGATTTTTGGCAGCAGCAAATTCCAGGTTTGAATATAGTCGGCACTCACTCAGGCTACCATTCTCCAGAAGAAGAAGCACAATTGCGACAAACTCTGGCTCAATTGCAGCCACAAGTGATTTTTGTTGGTTTGGGAGTGCCGCGTCAAGAGTTATGGATTGCCGAAAACCGCCATTTGTGTCCCCAAGCAATTTGGATTGGCGTTGGTGGCAGTTTTGATATTTGGTCGGGAACTAAAACTCGCGCTCCCGCTTGGTTAGGAAATAATAATTTGGAATGGTTGTATCGCCTTTATCAAGAACCTTGGCGCTGGCGGCGGATGTTGGCTTTGCCAGCGTTTGCGGTGAAAGCGTGTGTTTATCGTTTGACAGCCAAGGGTGCAATTAGTTAACAGTGCTGAGTGCTGAGTGTTCTTACTTAGTTAGTATTAAAGTCTTGAAAAAATTTTAAATTTTCTTTGTTGAAATTTAAATTCCCAGGCAAAACCTGGGAATCCTTATTTTGGGGAGAATGTCACATCTAAGCAGCAAATTGTTTGGTTGTGGGTATGAGGAAAGTTTAACAATGCCAGTATTAACAACTCAAGTTAAGAAAGACTTTTCTGTTCATGGAGAGGACAGTGAAACTCAACAGCACGGTAGCAATACTACTACAAAGGTACAATTGCAATCTGTAACCAAGACTTATGCTAACGGCACTCACGCCTTATTGAATGCAAACCTTGAGGTCAAAAAGGGAGAATTTCTGTTTATCACGGGGCCAAGTGGTTCTGGAAAATCAACGCTCTTGAAACTGCTGTATGGCCAGGAGTTGCCTACACAGGGAGAAGTAATTGTTGATGAATGTAATGTAGCGGATTTGCGGGGCGATCGCTTGTCATTATTGCGGCGACGAATTGGTATTGTGTTTCAAGACTACAAATTGATTACCCAACGAACAGTAGCAGAAAATGTCACTTTTGTGCTGCAAGCTCAAGGGTATACCCGTAAAGAAATTCAACGACGTTTAGAACCAACCTTAAAGCTAGTAGGTTTGCTGAGTAAAGCTGACTGTTTTCCAGATCAACTGTCTGGAGGAGAACAGCAACGGGTGAGTATTGCCCGTGCGATCGTTGGTACACCACCCCTACTGTTGGCCGATGAGCCGACTGGAAATCTCGATCCAGATAATTCCTGGCAAGTAATCCAGATTCTCCAGAAGTTAAATTCCTTTGGGGCTACGGTGATTGTTACCACCCACGATGAACAATTGGTACGGCGCTGCAATCATCCGATAGTGCAAGTTCGCAATGGAACGTTGTCTCGAAAATAAGTGTTGGGCATGGGGCATTGGGCATTGGGCATTGGGCATTGGGCATTGGGCATTAATTAGGACTAGTCGTTTAACCAAGGACAAATGACAAATGACAAATGACAAATGACAAATAACTAATAAACGTGATGTTTGACTTTTGATGATACGGGTACGAAAGGTACTGGTGTTTTGAGGGGTAGTACTTGTAGGCGATCGCAGGCTTGTAAACTCTTAAAAGCTGCCTCTCGCACTACAACTTCTTCCTCTCGACTGAGTAGGAGTTGCAAGCATTGGACAATATCTTGCTGCACTGAAGAGTCAACTCGCTTACGGCTGATGAATTTACTTAGTTGACCTAGAGCAATCAACCGCTTCAATGGATCTTTTTCTGTTAAATTCATCAACAAGCGATCGAGGTGGTCTTCTTCTCGATTTTCATAGAAGTTGACAATTTGCCATACCAATAAAATTAAAGTTAACAGGGTTCCCACAGCTTGCGCGATCGCACCAGCAGCAATCCAGTGACTGTGAGAGTCGACCCATATTGCCGCTGCCATGTAAGTGCTGACAGTAGCAATACCGCCACTGATAACTGCTAAAACTAACCGACGATTTGAACTATTTAAGAACTTACGTATTTTAGACCAGCGCAATTGCCAGTCCCACTCTTGCATTGAGTAAACCAATACCATTACTCCAATGCCGATAAAAAGAGCCAGTAGCAGTTTCCAGTTCCACAACAACATGGCAATGATAATTGTCAGGAACCCAAGAAAGCCCCCAGGGCCAGAGAAACGTTTAAATGTTTGCTGCTTTATGGCTCCCTTTGTCTTGAATTTTGGAAGCGACCAGTTCCAGTTGGGGATTTGGTTGATCAATTGCTGCCAAGAAGACGAAGCCTGTGCCACAGTGTTTACCTACTTGATTATGAAATTACCTATTGTATAAGTTTTACTATGGATGAAGAAAGAATGAAGGCTCAAATCACAAAATGCCCGATTTTATAGACAGATAGTAGACTAATACAGCACAGCGCCAATTAACATACCATTTTCAATCGCTCAGAGCAAGGGCATTTTGTACGTAAGTCTTAATTAAAGACAAAAACGAAAGTTATCAAGGGTGAATTGCCCATCAAAAGTACAAAAGGTAACGCTGTGAATGTTATTCACATTTATAGATAATAAGGTATTGGGGGAAATTGCCGAATCGGAATTGGCAAGATTAGAGCCTGGTAGTGCAGTTTGAGCGAGTAGTTGCCGATCGCGATCGTAAGCGGAAAGCACTAGCCGTTGCGAACTAGTGACAAAGGCGCTAACCGAGTTCACGGGATGCAAGAAAGTAGCTTCTAAAAATCCGCTTTTGGGCGCTCCCATTAAGACTATTAGCCCTGAATAGGTTGGAAATGCTGGATTTGATGGCTGTATTGCTAGACAATTGTGAAAAATGACTCCCCAACGTTCATATTGGCGCTCTACTGCTTCAAAACACTTCAAGTCTTCTAGGTCTAAACAAATACAAGTAGGTACAGTAAGTCTGGCAGTATCAAGAGCTGGTTCGACCTCTCCCCGCCTAGCTGAAGCTTTAATTTCGTTTTGTATATTCAAGTTGTCAAGCGCAAATTTAGCATCTTCAATCGTTGGTAGTTTATTTGATTGAAGAGTAGCCTGCTTTACCATGACATCCCGCCTTACTATTACTTAGATAAAAATCAGATTAGTTGATACATCAAAAGCTGTAATTTATACATATATAAGTAGAATTAACAGCTTATTAAAATAAGCGTTTTAACTATTTTTGACGTGTTGACGCTCAAAATTATTTATCGGTTTTTTGATAGACTACCATAAAAACTTATGCTGGATTCACGCTGGAGCGATCCTCGCTACCATGAAAAACCCTTATAAAACAGTAATTTCAACGTTCCGTTACTTTATTTTTATGAAAAAAAGCACCAAATCTTTACAAGTAATTCAGTAATTTTATATCTACTTAATCTGACGCTAGCGAGAAGTCTGAGAGTGATTGGTTCGCTGATAATAACAATGAGTGGGGAGTTTGAACTAGACACATGAACAGTGCTGAGTGAAAAGACTGCCTACAAAGGACGTTGCTCTTACTAAGTACACAAATATTAAGTGCTTTTTAATTTACTCAGCACTGAATGCGGTAAACATCTAGGGTGACTAAAGGGGAGGCGGAGAAATTATCGAATCTTCTCTTCGTGCGCCTGCGCCCCAGGTATCGTGTCTTACTTGTGCCAACGAATCACTACAGTCAACAAAAAAACTTATGCTTCAACCACTAGGATTTGAACAACGCTCTATAAATACCTCACTAGGTAGAATGGTATATTATACTGCTGCTGGAGCGCCTTGGGAGGATAATGTGACTGCCAAAGACGATCGCGAAACTTTGGTATTCTTGCACGGCTTTGGTGGTGGATCTTCTGCTTATGAGTGGTCGAAAGTTTATCCGGCTTTTGCGGCTGAATATCGGGTCATTGCGCCAGATTTGCTCGGTTGGGGTAGGTCTGAACATCCAGCACGGAGTTATAAAATTGAGGATTATTTGATTACGATTCGGGAGTTTTTCGAGCAGACTTGTACTGGGCCAGTAACAGCGATCGCTTCTTCTTTGACCGCAGCATTTACAATTCAGGTAGCAGCAAATCATCCTGATTTATTTAAGTCTTTAATTCTTACTACCCCCGCCGGACTTTCTGACTTTGGCGAAGACTACTCTAGGAGTTTTTTTGCCCAGTTAGTTAGCGTTCCCATTGTCGATCGTTTACTTTACAGCACTGGAATTGCTACTAGTGGTGGTATTCGCAGCTTTTTAGAACAACGGCAATTTGCTCAATCCAATCGAGTTTACGAAGAAATTGTAGATGCTTATCTAGAATCTGCCCAACAACCTAATGCTGAGTATGCAGCACTGTCCTTTGTACGTGGCGATTTGTGCTTTGATTTATCCCTTTACATTCAACAATTAGTCACTCCCACTGCGATTATTTGGGGACAAAAGTCGCAATTTACAGGTCCCTCAATTGGTCGCCGCCTTGCTGAAATCAATCCCTTAGCGATCCGATTTTTTCAACAGTTGGAAGATGTCGGATTGACACCACAGTTAGAATTGCCAGCAGTGACAATTGGGTTAATTCGCAAATTTTTGCCTTTGCTTAATTAACATGAGTAGTAGAGACGCAAAATTGGACTGGGCTTTCGCCTTGCTTTCCTAACGCGTCTCTACATTCTTTTTCAGCAGATGTTTAATAAGATTTCTAGAGAAAATATTATCAACAAAAGTGATATACTATTTGTCTTTCAATCTGATATCAATGACAGTTGCATTGAAGTTGTAGTTAAAGCCTTCTAACTCAAATGGCATCCCAATTTTCACTTTACTGTTACCCAAAACTGGCCCGCTTTCAGTAACTTGGGCTTTACCATCTAAAGTCAAAAGAAAATCTGCACTATAATTGTTTCTTTTTGGATCTGGCAGTTCTTTAACAGTACCATCCGGTTGGAAGACATTGATTGTTCTAGGTAGCTGTTGAATAGATTTAATTTCAATCTGTCCGTATGGCTGATTGCGGATAATCACATTGGTTTTTCCACCCTTTTTTAAACCATTGTCGATTAATTTTTCCGGGTCGCGTACATTCAAACCACGAACTACTAAGTCTACTTCTATGGGTACTGTTTTCGCACCAACTTGGGCAACAGAACCAGAAGTGCCAGGAAAAATAAAGATGCCAAAGATAACTAGCAAAATTACCAGTAAAGCACCTAAATCTAGGAGATTGATTTTGCCAAACAAGCGACCTTTTGAATCTAAAATAGCCATAAAAAGTTTTCCGAGTTAATAACGAAGTAATGGATTGTAGCTAGAAAGTTTACGATGGAAACAGTAATTTCCCCTATTTGGTAATAACTCAAAGTATTCAAGGGTTGCAGTTATGCGACAGTTTATCACGAGTTCGTAATTTCCGAAGAGTCGGCAGCTAACCCTGAAAATTTTACCTGTTATAGCAGATTTCAAGGAAAGTAAGGTACACAAGCTCGCGTCTGTTACCCATATATAAAGCGTGTTTGACTCTTGAATTCTGAATTCTGCTGTAATACTTACGCACCTAGAAAGTAAAATCTAGTGTTTAGGGCTATCTCTAGAGAGAATCTCTAGCCTCCCGCAGTTCGGTCGATTTGAGTCAAGATTATCTGTATAACAACTCCTTTGATATTGAGTTAAGAATGCAACTTAGAATACTCTAAATCCGTCTCATAATTTGTCCCCTCATTTTATGTTCTTCCAAAATAATCTTCAAAGCGTATTATGTTCAATTGGAAAGGTTTTGCTGCAAATTACCGTGTATGGCGGCGTCGCTGGTTTTATCCCCTAATTTCAGTGGTAGTCGCCCTGAGTCTGTGCCTGAGTACACCCTTGCCTGGAAGAACTTTAGATTTCTTACCTCTTTTACTCCAAGGAGTTCAGGCATTTCAGCTTTCTAATATATCCCCTAATCAAGAAGTTGATCTTGGTAAGCAGATTAATCAGGAATTGGTCGGCAGTCAAGTCCGACTTTACCGCAATCCCGAAGTGAATCGTTATGTAGAACAAGTTGGTCGGCGTTTAGCAGCGAATAGCGATCGCCCCGATCTCCCCTATACTTTTCAGATAGTTGAGGATGACGCTATTAACGCCTTTGCGACCTTGGGCGGCTATGTATATGTCCACACGGGTTTGCTGAAAACCGCAGACAATGAAGCGGAACTCGCAAGTGTACTCGCCCATGAAATCGGTCATATTGGCGGGAAACACGTAGTCAAGCAGATGCAGCAAAAAGCCCTCGAAAGCGGTCTATTAACGGCGGCTGGCTTAGATCGAAATTCCGCAGTGCAAATTGGTGTACAGTTAGCGCGAGACTTACCACGCAGTCGTAAAAACGAATTTGAGGCCGATCAAAGAGGACTACGAACTTTGACACGTACTGGTTATGCCCAGTCAGCAATGGTCTCTTTTATGCAAAAGCTGCTGAAAAAGGGTGGTTCCAGTCCGACATTTTTGAGTACACACCCCGGAACCAGCGATCGCATTGATGCCCTCAGACGTGCAATTAACTCTCAACCTAGTAATGGAAAATCTGGCTTGGATAATGCTAGTTATAAAGCAAATATTCGACCATTAGCGAAGTCTTAAGGAAATTGGGAAAGAGGAGATAGAAGTCAGGAGGCAGGAGGCAGAAGGCAGGAGTTAGGAGGCAGGAGGCAGTATTTCGACTACGCTCAACAACCAGGCAGGGGGCAGAAGTTCTTTAATTTTGAATTTTAAATTTTGAATTTTTAATTGATTTCTCCCCCTCATTTCAAATATTCCTCAATTCCTATTGCGGCGATCGACTTTAATTTTGGCTGGATCGACTGTACTTACAACCTCTTCTAAAGGCAGGGTACGGATATAGTTTTTAAAGATATTAACTTGATAAACCAACTGATTTGTCACATCTAGTCCAGTCAACCAGCCACTGCGGGGATGATAAGCGCCAGTATCTATGTCTAGCCATCCCTTTCCTTGTGCCAGTTTACCAGGAGAAACACCCGGCAGGGTAAAGGTAATGGTGTGACCGATGATAATTTGTTTATCTGGAAAGTAGGGTTTTTCAATACTGTGAAATTCCTCTCGTATCCAGCACAGTTCATCGGCAGTTTGTTCTGTCACAGATTTGGAAGGGTCAACACCAGCATGAGTTAACCAAATATCTCCCAAGTCAATGTATGTAGGCAAAGCTTTTAACCAATCCAGATGGTCATCAGGAATGGGAGCCTCTTGGTAACTGGCCACGGTAGCTTGCCCTCCCCCAAACAGCCATGCTTGCATGGTCGAGGAGGAAGTCCTTTCATTCGTCAGAATGCTTAATAACATCTGCTCATGATTTCCCAACAAACATGGGTAGTTATTTTGTTTGACAAAATTAACTACTTGTGCGCTATGAGGGCCGCGATCGATTAAGTCTCCCAGAAAATAGACTCGATCTTCTGACGTGGGGGCGATCGCCTCCAACAGTGTCATTAAACCTTCATAGTGTCCATGCACATCCCCAATTACAATTCGTCTGGGGCTAATTTCGCTCATTGTCTCTTAGCTGCAATAGTTTTGGCTAATACTTCTGCTACAGTTTACGCTGTCTGGTTTCCGCAATGAAAGGTAAAAATACTGGATAATGCTTATTTTAATTTAATTTTTGTACCAGTAATAAACTTAACTTATCAAATATATACAACAGCAATTGTTTTTCAGATATAACTTATAATAACGATGGCGTAAGACTAGCTTTTTCTGCTAATTTAAACTACTTAGCCGAGAATTTAGGCTCTTGCCATATTCATCATTTTTAAGTTCACAATGTCTAATGGTTTTTCTGCTGAAATTAGTTCGCGCATCTGCAAGCACATGAATGACGATCATGCTGATGCTGTAGTTATTTATGCTAAAGCTTTTGGTGGTGTCACAGATGCGAATGCAGCCGAAATGCTGTCAATTGATGCACAGGGTATGGATTTAACAGCGCAAGTAAATGGGGAAACTGTACCAGTTCGCATTCAATTCGATCGTGTTTTAGTAGATGCGGAAGATGCTCATCAAACTTTGATTGCAATGGTGAAGCAGGCGCGGGTTCAGACTAAATAAGAAATGACAAAATAATTGACACTAAATCTGCGATACATTTAATCGCATATTTTTGTATATACGAATCCGATTTGATTTCTGAACTGATTTGCGTAGGTAGGCAATAGGCAAGGGGAAAGAAAGCTTCCTAGTTGTACTGAGTTTTTTCAGAAATAAAATACTAGTTCTATAGCAATACTGAATCATTTGTGAAAAACAAAATCCCCGACTCTGTAAAAGTTGTCGGGAATCTGTGGCTTGGTTAAGCTTAGAGGATGTTTTAAAAGTCATGATTAATGTATCAAATATTTCTTTACCCCACCCTAACCCTCCCCGATATATTGGGGAGGAAACCGGATTTTCTTGTTTCCCACCTTTATAAGGGGGGATTAAGGGGGGTAAGAATTCGATTAAAGTCACAGCTAACTACTTTTAAAACATCCTTTTAGAGTCAAAGCTGTGTTATATCGTAATTAGTGTAAATACTCACCCCGCCAGCCGATACATAATCACTTTTCCTTTCCAATTTTCTTCTACAAATACTAGATGCTCACCATTGGAACGCCGAAAAGCGCGAATACCGTAGGGTATATCAATCCAGCCACTTTCGCTGCCAACTTCTGGGCCTGGTTTTAACTGTTGTACTTGCGCTCCGGTTTTGGCATTGTAGACATATACCTCTGCGGTTTTGACTGTCACGGCAAATACATAGTCTTCCGTGACACTGATTGCTGCTGTAGACACTTCACGCTTCCCGGTGCTGTCGTAGGGAATTACAATCCGCCATTTAGGAGTACGATTTCCTTTACTCCAATTGTCAAAACGGGCAATCTCAGATCCAGCAACTCCAGCATCGTCACTAAATGCAGGGCGATCTACCGTAAAACCTGACAAATACATACTATCTGTTTCAGGGAAATATTCGATCCGGCGCAAGTCGTTAAATATTTTGGGAGTAGTTTGCTTTTCCATCGAACTATAGCTGTAGATGGGGTTGCCTTTAGGATCTATTCCCTGTAAAGAATAATGTCGAATGCCATCTTCTGTTCGCAAAGCTTTCCAAACATCTCCTTTGCTGTCTACCCACCAGCCACCGAGATAAGGATAATCTTTACTGCGATCGTATTCGTTCTTTTCAAATTTGCCATTACCGTTGCGATCGCGCCAGATCCATTCTCCTTTTTCTGGTTGATGCGGTGGCCAATTTCCGGTGATAAATGGTTTATCTGCGCTATTAGTACCAACAAACATGCCGGCGGGGATAGCAACTTTACCATCAGTGGCTGAATTAAAACGATATATTTGCAGAAAGCTGTTATACATATCTGTGAGGAACAAAAACGGCTTCCCTTGAATGCGGCGAACAAAGGTTCCATCTGGAGATGTATGCAGACGTGGATCTTGAGGATATTTGAAAGCATTTAAGGTGTAGGCTTTGTAATTCCATTGCTTACCAGCAGCCTGATTGTAATCCATCAGATAGTGTTCTTGTTTGGTGAATAAATCGACACCATCAGTTTTAGGATCGGCATCTGCATTATCGACGAATATCAATCCCAGCGATCGCCACATTAGTTTTCCCGATGGCGAAAATTTCCGCAAATCTGTTCCTGATTTGTTGAAACCATTACTATTTATATAGATATTGCCGGAAGCATCTGTACCGACTCCGGTAAGTCCGTAAAGTTTCAAATCTCGAACTTCACCAGGAACTCCTGCATAGATACCGCCTTTAGTGCCAAAACTACTCACCTGCACTGGCCGATCTTTGATCTCATAAGTCAACATTTGCTGACGCGGGCCATTTTCTGCTACTAACAGCTTACCTTGATGATTAATAGCGATCGCAGTTGGTTCGACGATATCTGCAATCTGTTGGGGCAATTGCTTTCCACTTTGGGAATAATGTAAAATTTTTGCAGGTTTACTACCATTTTTGCTTTGAATAATCCACAGATTTTTTTGTGAATCGATAGTTATTGCTCCCGGATTAGCAACGGCAAAGCTGCGAAGTTTCTTCATCGTATCAGTATCATAAACACGAATCTGGTTAGCAGCAGAATCACTTACATACAACTCGCTTCCCACAGTTGCTAATCCAGTAACTTCACTTTTAGTACTGGTAATCAACATACTTTTATCCCAACCACGCCCATTCGGAAACGGCGCGGGTTTTCCTGATAAATCATAGCGTCTAACGCTATACCAAGTTGTTCCTTCTGGTGGATAATCTTCTTTTGTATCGCCCCTCGAACCTTGAGTCATGGCAATGTAAACATATTTACTATTTGCGGTTACAGCTTTGCCACCGCCACGACTCCAGCCGTGAGTATCCCCAAGGGCAGCAATAACCTTACCATCTTTATATATTCCTGCCTCCATTGCCGCCTCATCCCAATGACTGTTGGTATAAACTGTGCCATCAGGAGCAACATACATGCCCTCAATATTGTTTTGTACCCGCAGATTTCCACTACCAATAGTGTTACCTATCCACGATGTTTTGTAGTTCAGCGCGGCTGTTTCAGTATTGTTTTGTACCCGCAGATTTTCACTGCCAATAGTATTACTTATTGGCGACATTTTGTGTGTAAGTATGGGTATTTCAGTATTGTTTTTTACCCACACATGTTCGCTGACAATAGTATTATTTGTTGATGAGATTTTATGTTTAAGCGGGTGTATTTCAGTATTATTTTGTACCCGAATATTTTCGCTGCCAATAGTATTATGTGTAAGCGTGCGTGTTCCAGTTGTTGCCCAGTCTGTTGTAATTCCAAGGGTAGTAACAATAACTCCAATAGTCAGACTGAGTAAAAAGTTGAAAGTTTTATTTCTTTGTAAATATTTAGTATTAGATAGTTTTTTGATGTACTGATTGAGATAATGACGGAGTTTTTTGAACTGCGTCAGTAATTTATTTGTCATATAATTTTCAGGTTTTAATTATTTATATACAATCATTGTTTATGAAATCCGTAAAAAAATACAACTATTTTTAAGTGGTTAATATCCGGTCTACGTTTGGGTTGCAACAAAAATGGATATAGTCGAGTAAAGGTATTAATATTTACTTATTTTTACATCATAATAGTAAGCATTAATACAAAAATCTTCTATGTTTCTTGCTTTATACCAGCTTTGCTTCCTCCCTATATAGCATTCACATTTCTGAATTGATAGGTATCATATATAGCTATATCAGTGTTATCTGGTTAATAAAAACACAGGTTTAAATCCTTGTTGACGTTGATATATAAATAGTTTATAAATTGATTTTATATACAAAAATTATTATTGGTAATGTGTACTCATAAATTCTATTGATTCAGGTTTAGATACAGATGTAAAAGCGCAGAGATATGCGCTTGTTTTAGTATATTTATAGGCGATACATAGTGGAAAATAAACTAGAAAACTTTACTTCATCATCTGCATCTATTCTCACTCTGGGATTAGGCTGGTTTCCCAAAAGTCCCGGAGGATTAGAAAGGTATATTTATGAACTAACTCATAAATTAGCAGCAAATCAAGACCAGATTGAATTATGTGGAATTGGTCTACCAGAGGCTGAGATAAATTCGCCCATTAAGCTGACTAACTTGGCGAGTCCCGATAGTGCTATTTGGCAAAGATTATGGTCAATTCGCACGAATTTCCAGAAAACAAGAACTAGCAAACCAGATGCTATTAATTTGCACTTTGCATTATACAGCTTTCCTCTTTTAGATATTTTGCCAAAGGGAGTACCAGTTACTTTTAACTTTCATGGCCCTTGGGCTTCTGAAAGTCAGCAAGAGGTAGTTAATAAAAATCTCAGTCTTTTAATCAAGCACTGGTTAATAGAAAAAAACACTTATAATCGTTGCGATCGCTTCATTGTTTTGAGCAAAGCATTTGGGAAAATTTTACACGATAAATATCAAGTATCGTGGAGCAAAATTCATGTTATTCCCGGTGGAGTTGATATTAACTGGTTTCAACCAAATTTATCACCCCAAGAGGCTTGTGCAAAGCTAGGTTGGCCTACTAATCGCCGGATTATATTTACATCACGCCGCTTAGTGCATCGAACGGGAGTTGACAAATTATTGCAAGCTCTAGCTATAATTAAGCCCAGAATACCAGATGTTTGGCTAGCGATCGCAGGTCGCGGTCACATTCAAGCTGCACTACAACAACAGGCTACAGAATTAGGACTAGAAGACAACGTTAAATTTTTAGGTTTTCTTCCTGATGAACAATTACCTATAGCTTATCAAGCTGCTGAATTGACTATTATGCCTAGCCAATCTTTTGAAGGATTTGGATTAGTAATAGTTGAGTCTCTAGCCTGTGGTACTCCTGTTTTATGTACTCCAGTTGGGGGAATGCCAGAAATTTTATCAGAATTTTCACCCGATTTAATTACTACTTCAACAGAAGCATCAGCCATTGCTGAAAAATTAGAGCAAGTGCTTTTGGGTAATCTCCCCATACCTTCACAATCGGCCTGTCGCCACTATGCTACCACACACTACGACTGGAATCAAATTGCCCAGCAAGTACGGAATGTTTTATTAACTTAAACAAGTAAGTTTAATAAATACTAGGGGCACTACACGGGTCAAATTAGATAAAAAGAGGTTGAATGAGAATTCTTTTTTTGGATCAAAGCGGTAAACCAGGTGGTGCCGAATTATGTTTAATAGATATTGCTAAACCTTATGGCGATCGCGCTTTAGTAGGTTTATTTGCAGATGGCCCATTTAAACATTTACTACAACAAAATTATATCCCAGTAGAAGTCCTCGCAACTCAAGCAATCCAAGTTCGCAAAGAAAGCAGTTTGCTACAAGGATTCAACAGTTTGAGACAACTTGCACCTTTAATTACTAAGGTAGTTAAAAAAGCGCGTGAATACGATTTAATCTATGCCAACACCCAAAAAGCATTAGTTGTCGGTGCGTTGGCAAGTTTTTTCAGTCGTCGCCCTCTGGTTTATCATTTACATGATATTCTTTCCAAAGAACATTTTAGCCCAACTAATCTTCGTATTGCTGTTAACCTAGCTAATCGTTTTGCATTATTAGTAATTGCTAATTCCCAAGCTAGTCAATCTGCCTTTGTACAAGCAGGAGGACGCCCAGACATCATCGAAGTTGTTTATAACGGCTTTAATCCCAAAAATTATCAAACTGATGAGTCTGACATTCAGAAACTACAGCAAAAGTTAGGATTAGAAGGGAAATTTGTCGTTGGACACTTTAGCCGTCTTGCACCTTGGAAAGGGCAACATATTTTAATTGATGCCCTTGCTAAATGTCCGCATAATGTAATAGCAATTTTAGTGGGTGATGCACTGTTTGGCGAACAAGATTATGTCCAAAAGTTGCACCAACAAGTTCGTGAACTGGAATTAGAAAATAGAGTCAAGTTTTTAGGATTTCGTTCTGATATTCCCCAGTTAATGGCAGTTTGTAACTTGGTGACACATACCTCTACTTCACCAGAACCTTTTGGTAGAGTGATTGTAGAGGCAATGCTATGTGAAAAACCTGTAGTTGCAGCCAAAGCTGGAGGTGCAATGGAATTAGTAGAACATGGACTTAATGGTTTTTTAGTCACACCAGGAAAACCCCAGGAACTTGCACAAGTAATTAGCACTTGTTTACACGAGACGAAAATAACTGCAAATATAGCTAAGAATGCCAGGATTACTGCTAGTGAGCGTTTTAATGTTGCAGTTATTAATCAGCAAATTGCCCAACTGCTATCTGATATCATGTCCGCTTAAATAGATATAATACCCGTGCTAACCCCACCCAGCTAAAGCGTAGCTTTTACTCCCTTGCTCGCTTGCAAAGGCGTGCTTTTATGATTGACAATTAGACGGGCATAATAATATTAAAAATTAGTACAGCCTTGTACAAGTTTGTAGCGAATCGAATTTTAAAACTTTGCCTTAGTGTGCGAATATTTACACCAAGTTGCTGTATTTAGCAATGCTCTATATCATATAAATAGTGTAATTCAGAACACTGACTAGAAAAAATTCTATCTTATATTGTCATTTTTATAAATGATACAACAGAAATACATTTAACAATCTCCTGCGACTTTCAACTACCCACATTTAGTAGATATAGCAATCCGATTTGATTTCTGAATTAATCGTAGGGACTAGGGACTGGGGACTGGGAAGAAGGAATAAAGGTGTACTGAGTTTTTTTCAAAAATCAAATATGAGTCCTATAAAAAGATTTTGCTAACTATAGCGCTGTATCATGAAAATACATCGCAATACACAACACCCAAGGCAAACGCATCTAAATTACTCTCGATCGCAACCAAGGTTAAGAACCAACGACAAAATCAGCATTTCTCATTTGGTTTAGTTTCCAAGACTCAAAGCAATATCTACGACAGGCTGTGACGCTCCTGCGTCGCTAACGCTACGCTATCAGTGACGCTAAATTTATGTCAATAAGCGGGGATTAATGCGACTATTTTTGAGCCGATTGAGAATAAAATCCTTTTGTTGACATGATGCGTTTGCCCTGACACAAGACCGAATCAAACAGATAAGGAACACAAATATTATGCCTTCAACTACAACTTACACTTACGATGCTGCTGGCAATGTGATATCTGAGAAGATAGACAACAACAGTGATGGGATAATAGACTCAGTTATTACCTACCGCTATAACCAGACATCCTTTAGCGAAGACAACAATGGCGACGGCATAGTTGATTATGCCGAAACCTCTACTTATGATGCCAACGGCAACAAAACATCTGAAAGCCAGGACTACAGCGGCGATGGCATAGTTGATTATGTCTATACCTCTACTTATGATGCCAACGGCAAGTTGACATCGTATAGCGGTGACATCAACAACGATGGCATAGTTGATTTTGTCTCAACCTATACTTATAATGCCAAGGGCAAGCGGACATCCTCTAGCTCTGACATCAACAACGATGGCATAGTTGATACAGTCGAAACCTCTACTTATGATGCCAACGGCAAGTTGACATCCTTTAGCAATGACTCCAACGGCGACGGCATAGTTGATTTTGTCTCAACCTCTACTTATGATGCCAACGGCAACCGGACATTCTTTAGCGAAGACTCCAACGGCGACGGCATAGTTAATATAGTCGAAACCTTTACTTATGATGCCAACGGCAAGTTAACATCCAAAAGCGGTGACTACAACGGTGACGGCATAGTTGATTATGTCGAAACCTCTACTTATGATGCCAACGGCAAGTTGACATCTACGGAAAGCTTCAACGGCGACGGCATAGTTGGTAGAGTCTTAAGCTATACTTATGATGCCAACGGCAACCAGACATCCTTTAGCCGTGACTCCAACGGCGACGGCATAGTTGATAGAGTCGAAACCTATACTTATGATGCCAACGGCAACCGGACATCCTTTAGCGAAGACTACGACGGCGACGGCATAGTTGATAATGGCTACACCTCTACTTATGATGCCAACGGCAAGTTGACATCCAAAAGCTATGACAACAGCGGCGACGGCATAGTTGATTATGTCGAAACCTATGATGCCAACGGCAACCAGACATCCTATAGCCGTGACGACAATGGCGACGGCATATTTGATTATGTCTCAACCTCTACTTATGATGCCAACGGCAACTTGACATTCTCTAGCGAAGACAACAATGGCGACGGCATAGTTGATTTTGTCACAATTGATAATACTTATGATGCCAACGGCAAGTTGACATCTTCTAGGCGTGACAACAGCGGCGACGGCATAGTTGATTATGTCTCAACCTATACTTATGGACGCACATCCGCCAGTTATGACTTCAACAACGATAGTGTAACTGATGCAGTTGGCATCTACAGCTACGATTTGAGCGGCAAGCTGATTTCACAGAAAATTGACAACAATAATGATGGTATCTTTGATCGAGTGACTGCCCTAAGTTACGACGCTAACAACAGACTAGCTGCACAGCTAGCTGACCTCAACAATGATGGCATCGCTGAGGAGATTACCACTTACAACTACGATGCCAATGGCAAAGTAACTAGCGCAGATATTGACAGCAACAGTGATGGCACTACTGATGCAGTTGCCACTTATCTGTATGATGCCAATGGTCAACTTCTCAGCAAGACCACCACAGAAGGAACTGTGCCAAACCAAAGCTTAAATGGTGGCAATGGTGCAGACACGCTCACTGGTGCGGCTGGTAACGATCAAATTAAAGGCAAAAACGGTAACGATCAACTCCTTGGATTAGCCGGAAATGACAAACTAGTTGGTGGTAACGGTAATGACATCCTTAACGGTGGCGCTGGGCGTGATACCCTCACAGGCAGTTGTGGCGCTGATAAATTTGTGTTCAATAGTCTGAGTGATTCGCTGCTGTCTGGCTTTGATAAAATTACTGATTTGAAAATCGATGAAGATAAAATAGATGGGCTGTATGCAGTTGACGCTACTAATTTAGTTCAACTTGGCACTGTTGCGAGTCTAAATCTTTCCGATGTACAGCAGATATTGAGTGCAACTGCTTTTGTGGCTAAAGGTGCGGCAACTTTTACCCTTGGTACAGAGAATAAGGGGCAGACTTTTTTGGCACTCAATGATAACACTAATGGATTCTCTGCCCTCACGGATGCTGTGATTGAAATTAGTGGCTACAAAGGTAACTTAGCCTCCTTAGCAGTTGTCTAATCATACTACGGTTCAGGTGTGACTATAAACCAACTAATTCACGAGATTCAAAATCAGAAAGTTGTTGAGCGATCGCTAATCTTGCTTCCAACTTAGCTACACTAAACTGGTTACGCAGATATTCCAAATGGGCGATGGCATTTGCTTTCTCGACAGTTAATCGAATTTGGGTGTCTATTGCCTTTTGATATTCCTGATTCACAAGCAACACCTCAAAGCGACGAGCCTTGCGTTGAGCATCATTCTTCAAATCCATCTCAAAGGCAGCGGTGCGGTCTGCATTGCCTTCAAATCGGTTAACTTGGTGCTGCACTGCCATCAACTGAGAATCTATTTCATTAGCCCGTTGGGCAGCTTGTGCGATCGCAGCTGGATAATGACTCAGTTGCATCATTTAATAATTTTCCTCTCAGGTCAATAATGTAGTGTTTAAGTATAAGACCAACCCTTGAATTTATTTACCAAAAGGCTGTCACAGAGCAGTTTTACACTTAACTCAGCTTGGTGGAAGCTATATATATATTATAGTCCAAATGTATTGAATTAGGTGAGAAAAAGCGATGCCTGAAGTGCAGGTATGCCAATTATTTTCCTCTAATTATTTACAATCATTTTCCTAATTTTTCGCTAAAATAAAGTTAAAATAAACTCTCAAAAATTTTTATCTTTACTCTGTATGAGCTAATTTTTTAAGTTTTTGAAATTAGCTTTAGACAAAGGAGTAAAAATGAATATCGATCGTCATTAATTTCTAGAGATGTCTTTTGAATAACACTATTAATTTTGCCTTTTAAGATTAAGTCCGCCCATATACCCATGACTTATTTAGCCGTCAGACTGAAGTCTGCGGCTAATAAAGTAAGCCTGCATAAGCAGGCTAATTATTTTCTGCTAAATTCTACACTTTAGCTCAAGCTGCTTCCCGCAGTTGTGGTTGTGACGGCACACTCACCTCTGGAAATGAAAGCGAGAGTTGTTCGGCTTGAGGTACTGCCGCTTGCTGCAAAACTTGAACTTCAATATTCACGCTGACCAAATAACTACCTGTATCAGCACCAACTGCTTCGGCAATGAGTTTAGCAATGTCTGGGCGTTTGGCAGTCAGCGGGTCACGTAAAATACACCGATCCCATTCATGCTTGGCAGTCGGATTGAGGTTGAGAATATAATGCTTCATCATCGAACTAACCCTTGAATCCATCTTCCAGAAGGTTTTCACAGAGCCATTATGCATTTGGCTAGGCTTTGTGGACGCTATATCTATTATAGTATATTTGTACTAAATTGGGCGATATCTGAGTCAGAAAGTAGGAAATATATCATGTCTAGCTAATTGCTATATTCCCTAATCTATGCGGAAAGCTCAAAAATCCCTTCGCTCTTTGGTCTTACAACAGTTTTCATCTATTTGAACCACACTTGTCGTAGGGGCGCAAGGCCCATTGGTGTCAACTTAACTCGAAACCCGCTTGGTGACAACGTTTTGCTCTCACCCCCAGCCCCTCTCCCATCCGTGAGAGGGAAACTAGACATTCAATTCCCCTTGTCCTTTGGGAAAAGGGATTAGGGGATGAGGGTGTAAGGGATTTGCAAAACGCCTGTCTGATATAGTTTTCGGCTTAAGTTTACACCAATGAAGGCTTTATGCCCTTAGCGCGGGACACGATTAAGCCGTTCCACATTTAACTTGCATAATTAGCGTAGGCTTTTCGGTCTATGCCACAAGAGTTATATAAATAAATTAGATGTCGTTTAGCTTATAAATCATTCGTAAAAGCGTATAGGTGTGTCTTAGCTATATTCCCGTGCTACATCCAATTAGTTAAAGGACTTCTAACAAATAATCAAAGCGCAATGTCTAGGATGGGTAAAGCCAACGCCAAATTTATCTATTCCTTTCTTCTCTAATTTAGTGATGTCTCTAAATTCTTAATCCCAGAAAATCTGCCTATAGGTAAATTCTAATACAAAGGTATTGCAACTAAGCTTACAAAGCAACACCTTATATTTATGTAAATCGCTATATGGTAGATATCTATATTATTGACCTATTTGTAATTGGTCTACTTTTACTGATGGTAACTTTAGGGTCGGGTTGGATTACTCGCTTACCCCTTTCTTTTGCCATCATCTACCTAGTGGTTGGTATTTTTTTAGGCCCTTATGGCTTAGGGCTGATTGAATTACGTCGAGATGACGTTTTTAATACCGAACTGCTGGAGAAAATAACAGAACTTGTCGTGATTATTTCTGTGTTTAGCTGCGGCTTAAGAATTGTTCGGCCTCTAAAATTAGGGGTTTGGGATATTACAGTGCGATTGATTGTATTTCTGATGCCAATTTCAATTTTTGCTCTGGCTGTTGTGGGTAAATTCTTTTTAGGAATGAATTGGGGAGAAGCAATTTTATTAGGAGCAATTCTTGCACCTACAGATCCAGTATTAGCATCAGAAGTACAATTGACCAGTGCAAATGACCAAGATGAGTTGAGATTTGGTTTAACCTCTGAAGGTGGATTAAATGATGCTTTAGCTTTTCCCTTTGTTTATTTTGGTCTTCATGCTTTAAAAGATGACAACTGGGGTAACTGGTTTAAACAGTGGATTACAGTTGATTTGATCTGGGCGATCGCATCTGGCATTATTATGGGAATTATTGTTGCCAAATCTATAGTTTGGATTGAACAAAAAATTCAAAAACGCCGTCCTGCCGATAAGTTAATGGAAGACTTTACTGCTATCAGTACAATTCTCATAACTTATTCCTTAACAGAAATGGTTAATGGCTATGGATTTTTGGCGGTATTTGTTGCTGGCTTAGTTGTCCAACGCAGTTACAAAAATTCTGAAAAACCGATAGAACAATTAGAATTTGTTGAGCAAATCGAAAAACTACTGGAAGTTGGGACAATTTTACTATTGGGTTCAATATTATTATTGAAACCAATACTCAATTATGCTATGCAATCTGTGTTAGTAATAGTTTTGTTATTCTTGATCGTCAGACCTTTAGGAGTTTGGATTAGCACAATAGGTAAACGTCCTCTAGATTCACGCCGCCGAACCTTCCACCCAGGAACTCGGTTGTTATTTGGATGGTTTGGGATTCGCGGTGTTGGTTCTTTATATTATCTAGCTTATGCCTTTGGTCATGGTTTGAAAGGTGAGGCAGCCGAACAAATTGCTTGGATAACTTACACTACTATTGTAGCCTCGGTAATTGTGCATGGCATTAGTGCAACTCCATTAATGAAGTGGTATGAGCGCAATTTTGCTAACAATAAAAATACTACTCCTCCCACCACAATAGATGAATTTGAGTGAAAATATTTCTTGTATGTAGCGACTTTCAAGACAGTCGCTACAATTTAATTTTCTGAATTTGCTTCAAACCGGAGAGGCGTTTTGATTCTTAAATTCTAATTTCTTTGTAATAAAGCGGTTCAGGTTCAGTCTATATTCCCTATTTTCCTGTCACTTTTTCAATAACTTCTTTCGCTTTTTCACCAAAACTTTCTGGGGGATTTTGTTTTTGTTCAGCCTTCAAATTTCTTTCGTAAGTCTTCTCTATAGTATTAAGATTTTTTGAATCTTTTATTGCTTGCTCATAAGCTTCTTGTCGTTCTTCTTCTTGAATACCAACACCTGGGTCAAATTCGTTAGCACGATTAATTTTTTCTTCAGAATTTGGTTTATACTCTGGAGGTATTAGTTTTAATTCTTCAAGAGTAGTTGCGTGACTAGTTTGCTGAACAAAAATGAAAGAACCTGACAAGCTGATGAAAACCATCAAGCCAACAACCAAAAAGCTTGAACGTAATGCTTGTTTTAAACTTAATAGAATTTTTTGCATGAAAAAAATCTCCTAATCTTTTTGTTATGAGGCTTTTGAGGTAGAAGATAGATTGAATATCTTAGGCTCACAGGCATCCTAAGTGTTTAGGTACAGTTCTTTCTTCTACCTCAAGGTATATTAATTTTTAGCTAGGGTAATCTTATTCACAAGACTAAAATCCCCTACTTCTCTAAAATGTCGGGGATCTCGTTGTTCTCAAATGATTTAGTAGGAGGACAAAATTGTGCCACCTTACCCGTGTACTTTTTTAAAATGATAATCCCTATAGTCAAAGATTGTCGTGCTTACTAACAATACCATCTAGAACTCAACTTTTGGACTAATAGTTCAAATCGACTCAAGTAGACTGATATTTTTACTTTCCGATCGGATAGACACTTATGACCAACTATGATTAATTTTTATTCCTCGGCTTTGCATTACCTCTTCAAATAAATTTGTTGGTAATGCTTCTTCTACAGGAAAAACTCCAGGTTTTTTGAGTTTACCTTCTAGCAATAATTGGGCAATACTACCTGTGCCACAACCAGAAGCCACAGCAGTATTTTCATGCACGACAGTTGAGCAATAAACGGCTGTTTCACCATTTTTCTGCCCTGTAACCTCAGAACGAACTGCTACTCCAATTCCACTAAAATTATTAGTGACATCTGTCATTGAATGGCTGACATGAGACAGAAATTCAATCATGTAACGACGCTGCATTAACCACTTGGGGAAAATGTGTGCCGCAATCCAAGTTAGATGATTATAAAAATCTGGAACGGAACCAAACTTAGTAATTACAGTTTTCACTGATGGGAAAGCATGGGGCAGTGTAAAGGTTTCTGGCATATCAAACCAGTAAACTCCGGTGCGTCCATAGGGAGGTGGAAACTCAACTATTTCCCTTTCACTATAAGGCTTGACTATTTTCCATTTTCCATCTATCCAAGTCTCAAAAGGATACTGCAACCCTAAAAAAGTTGTTCGCATTACTGTAATGCCAGCACCACCAGAACCAGAAACTAAATAACTTAAATGGATGTTTTCTGGTCGCTCAAATTGTTCAATTCCCTGACGTACCATGCTGTTAGAAATACCAGGAAAAATGCCAGTATTAATAATTGCTGTCACGCCAGCAGCAGCAGCTTTTTCATGATAATTCAGAGCTTTGCTGGTATAAGACCGATGGTCGCTAACATCTAGATAATTAACGCCTTCAGCAATACAGGTTTCGAGAACATTAGTATCTCGATAGTGAAATGGCCCGGCACAATGGATGACTAAATTAGAGTTTGCGATCGCATCTCGCAATTTGTCAACTTCTGCCAAGTCCAATACCAAAAACTGCACTTGTCCTCCTGAAGACAAGCTTACAGCCTTCCCAAACTCCGCAGAACGTCCAGTAATCGTAATTTGAGCCTGCGTATGGGTAGCGAGATCCTGAGCAACACTGCTACCAATCCGCCCTCGTCCACCAAGAATTAAAACGCTGTCTGTCATTACTCCAGCATTCGCAACACTAACTTAATTTGACCAGTTTTGTGTCCTGTTTGCCATCGGTTATAAGTATGACTTACCTTTCAATCAAGGCAGAGTTTTCAATTATAGTTAAATCTGCCTTCTTCACGCCTCAATTTGCCTAACTACTGTTAGCGCTGAATAACTCACCCCAGCAGTACCTTCCCCTGGATGGGTGGAGTCACCAACTAACCACAAATTCTGGATTGGTGTCCGATTGGCGAACCCAAAGGGGCCAAAGGTGGGAATCCTTTGACCGATGCCACCAACTATACCGCGATCGCGGGCTGTAAAATGGGCAAAGGTGCGCGGTGTTGCGGCTTCTTGATGAATAATAGTTTCTGGTTTGAGATAGAAATATTGGGCAAGACGAGCGATCGCTTCTTCGGTAAACTTTTCTTTTAGTCCTTCATAATCATCAGTCTGCCACCACTGTGCGGGATCGACAAATGAAGAAGCAATAATTGTCGCTTTCCCCTCCGGTGCGCGGCCATCTCCAGGATGACTGACGGAAACAAATAGGGAATTATTCTCGCCAATAGGCCCATCAGCATCGTACAGAAATTGTAAGTGCGGAGGACACCCATGTGGAATTGCGCTGGCATCTACACCCAAATACACCACAAAAGCACCCGATGCTTGGGGCAATTTTTCCACCCGATTTTTATATCCAGATGGCGCTTGTTCTCCCAACAACTGCACCAAATTTTGCACGGTGACGTTGCTAACTATGTGGTCGGCTGCTTCTGTCCAAACTTCGCCAGTTTTCTGATTTCTAATAACAATAGCAGTAGCTTTACCGTTTTCTACTTTGATTTGTTCTACTGTGTGGTGCATCAAAAGTTTGCCGCCGTCTCTCTCTAAGGATTGTACCAAGCGATCGCTTAATACTTGCATACTTCCCTGGAGGTGAAACAATCCTTGGGGCAGTTGGGATACACTTAAGGCTGTGGCTGCATAAAGTAATGCTGTATTCTCTGCATCTACCTGGGAGTATAGCTTCAGTTGCAAATCTAAAAAAGTCCTCAATCGCTGGTCATTTCCCAGTCCGCACAACCGTAAAGCATCTCCTACCGTAAACAAGGTGAAGGGTACGGTAATTAATGTACTCGGACGCACCGCCTGAGTTAGCTGCCACAAATCCCATAAATTACGCGGCGGTAATACCGGGTCGCGTCCTTGAAATTCCCAACTAGCAGCAAATAAAGTTGCCATCAACTGCCAAAACGGTTCGCTACCAGGAAACTGTTTTTGTCGTTCCTCTTGCCATTTCTCTTTGTCACGCCAAACATTAATCGGTGTACTTTCCCCAGGTAAATACACTGCACAAGCAGGATCGCAAGGCGTTGCTTCCGGTAAATCTATGTCCAATTCTGAGAAAATGCGGTGGTGAATTCCCCCTGGTTCCAATCCCGCCACCTGAGTTGCTCCCACATCAAAGGTAAATCCTTGGCGTTTAAACGTCGAAGCACAGCCTCCTGGTACGAGGGCTTGATCCAAAATTAAGACACTGTAACCTCTATGAGCTAATAATGCTCCAGCAGTCAGTCCACCTATTCCCGCACCAATAACGACGACATGAGAGTTACTTTTGTCAAGAGAAATGCTGGACATTGATTATTTTCTTTAAAATTCTTAATACTTTTACTTATAATTTTACCTTAATCTCAAATTTGAATGGGGTCGAAGGGTGCTAGTGTACACAAGTCATCGAATTACCCCCTTAATCCCCCCGATATATTGGGGGAAACCGGAAAATCTGGTTCCCTCCCCTTTATAAGGGGAGGGTTAGGGTGGGGTAAATTTACCCCTAAATGCAAGTGAGTAGACTGTTTCAAACTTGTGTATACACCATAGCCTTACTAAGGAGAGGAACAGATTTTGCGTAGCATAACCTTTCTTAAGGTATCTCAGGGGTTGTACGATAAATCTTAAATGGCCTCATCAAAAATTTGTATGTACACGGGGGTTAAGGGGGATCTAAAAGTGCCTATATTCACAGCAAAACACTTTTCAAACAACCTCTTAATTTGACACGCTACCCTAAACCCAAAAAATTTGAAATCAACGGCAATAGATTGCTGCATTGTTCAACCAACTTTGTAGCACTGGGTAAACTAGAAATTGTTCCTTTTAAAATCTTTATAGCCGTTTTCGCCGCCTTTTGCATCGCCCCCTCTTGAGGATTTTTCCCAGCTTCTGCTAAAGCTTTCACTTGTTCTAATAGACATGTCCTTAAAACAAAAGTTATGGAAAAATGATACAGAAATAAAAA